>JAGLRI010000006.1 GCA_023136395.1 Candidatus Bathyarchaeota archaeon
GGGTCGCGGGGATTTGAACCCCGGATCTCGCACACCCCAAGCGCGAATCTTAGACCAAACTGGACCACGGCCCCTTAATTCCTTTCAATTGTTAAGTCCTCGTCATGTATATGGTATAGCGGTCGAATTTTGGTGACATTTTGGGTCTTTATGTGTCATCGTTTCGTTTGCTGGAATTAACTTGTATTCCTTAGAGCGTCTGCAATTATTGGAGCTACTGAAACCTCACTAATTGGGCTTTGGAGGCAGTCTGTACCGACGATTCCATCTGCTCCACTCTTCAGTATTTTATCTTTCGCATCTCCCACTAGAAGGGGGTGAACGCATGCTGCGTATACTTTTTGAGCGCCCTGATTTTTAACTTCTTTTACTGCTTTAGCCATCGTTCCACCACTGCTAATGATGTCGTCAAATATGATTACATCTCTGTTCTTCACAGGTAAGGATTTTTTATCAATCTTTACCTTTCCTGTTAGCCGATCTCTTTGTGTTGGGACATAATCACACCCTCCCTTCAGAACGTGGTTTGCCTGTTCTACTATGTCTGTTGCCTTCTTACCAAGTGATAGGGAGAATGCGCCTTCAAATCCTTTATTTTTAAAGTAGTTAGCTAACAGGTTGATGGCTGATAAATCCTTAAGGGGTATTTTAAAGGACTTTAGCATCTTGGGATTGTGAGAATTCACGGTAATAAGAGTGTCTACCCCACAGGTTTCAAGCAAACTCATTATTGTTTTTAAGCTATAAGCCTCCCCTGATAAAAATCGTCCGTCTTGTCTGGCGTACGCCAAATAAGGGATAACTGCAATCACTTTTTTTATCCCTAAATCCCTAGCTGTATTCACCATTAAAAACAATTGAATGAGATGAGTGTTTTGCGGTGGACCTGTAGTTTGTATAATCGCCACTTCTTCCCCTTTAACCTCACCATCAAGTCGAATGTATGACTCTCCATCCGGAAAAGTCTTAAAGTATACAGAAACTATTTCGGCATCCAGTAAGTTGGCGACCTTTCTTCCTAATTGTAGTGAGGCTGGACCTGGAACAACTATCATAACCCATCACCCCTTAGCGGGGTAGCTTCTTCCCCGCTTATATTCCTCCATCAACTTTTTAGCTATATCTCCCCTCACTCTACGCATTTCAATCATTCTTTCAACTATTTTTTCAACCAAATCTCCGGTAGCTCCGGCTTCAATCGCCACGTTTCTAGCATGAAGTTCCATGTGCCCCCTCTGAATACCCTCATGGACTAACGCTCTCAACGCAGCGAGATTTTGAGCCAATCCAACTGCGGCTAAAACCTCTCCCAACTCAGAAGACGTTTTTACCCCGAGAATCTTTAACGTAACTTTCGCTGTTGGGTGAACTCCTGTGACGCCCCCAACTATTCCAACAGCCATTGGTATCTCAATTGAACCAACCAAGTCTCCATCCTTATTCTTTTCCCAAAATGTTAATGGGCTGTATTGACCTGATCTTGCAGCGTAAGCGTGTGCTCCGGCTTCAACAGCACGGTGGTCGTTGCCTGAAGCTAATACAACGGCAATTATACCGTTTAATATGCCCTTGTTGTGAGTTGCAGCTCGGTATGGATCCACCTCAGCAAAGGAGTATGCCTTTATGATGCCATCGACAACCTCTTCCCCTCCCACTTCCTCCTTCGCTACAACCGTCCACGCTCGCGCAAGCCGTTTTGTAGCTAAATTTGACACAATCCTCAAACACACTTTACCACGAGTTATTCTCTCGATCAGCGGAGCAACAGCCTCTGCCATGGTATTAACAACATTCGCTCCCATTACATCCCTACAGTCTACAAAAAGCTCTACAATAACCATCGATCCCGCACTCGACTTCATCACCTTAACATCCAAGTCTCTTGCACCTCCACCAACCGAAACTAGCACAGGATCCTGTTCATTGGCTTTACTCAAAATCTCCACCTTACCTGCTAAAACAGCCCTTCTCGCCTCGTACGGGTCTGGTACATCCACAACTTGAATTTGACCAATCATGATTGGTTCAGTACTACTTGCGAAGAAGCCCCCTCTCATCCTAGCCATTTTTGCTCCATAACTTGCCGCCGCAACTACCGACGGTTCTTCAATCGCCATCGGAATGAGATAATCCCTTCCGTTAATACAAAAATTTACAGCTATTCCCAAAGGTACAGGAAAGGCTCCAACAACATTTTCAATCATTCGATCAGCTAATTCGAACCCTAAGCATCCTGTCGATTGAATAACATTAACTTCTTCATCAGTGAGACCTGCAAACTCTTTCACAATTTGCACCCTTTCTTTTGGTTTCAATTTATAGAAACCAGAGATCCGGGATGTTTTACTCATAAGGAAAACCTCGCCAGCGTTCAGTCTAAACAATTGAGAGGATAGCATATGAATTTAACGGCATAATTTATTTACTAAACTCCTTTGATGATTTTTTTCCCAAATGCTATTTTTTTTTAGCTGTCTCTACGTTTGTGGAGCAATAAATTTTTATCTGTATGTTATTTATTTGAGACAAAAAGGCCTTATGTAAAACTAGGGGAAAAGACCATTCATGTTTAAACTTGTAACTTTGGAGGACACCGTTCGTATTCCTCCTGATAAATTTCGCGAGCCCACAGAAAAAGTGGGTTACGAACAATTGAAAACCAAATATGAGGGCTTGATTGACGATCAGTTAGGTTATGTTATAGCTGTAATAGATGTTAAGGCTAAGCCTATTGGAAAGATCATTCATGGGGATGGAGCCACCTACCACAAGGTTGTATTCTCTCTTCTAACATTTTATCCACAAATTCAAGAGATTGTTGAGGGGGAAGTTGTTGAAGTTGTCGATTTTGGAGCTTTTATTCGCTTGGGACCTATTGATGCATTACTTCACGTCTCACAGCTTATGGATGACTTTATTTCCTATGATGAACGACAGGGAGTGCTCTTTGGCAAGGAGACAAAAAGAAAACTTAAGACGAGGGATCGTACACGGGTTCGTATAACCGCAGTTTCCCTCGGACATGGTGGTGTTCTTGGAAAAATTGGTGTAACTGCTAGACAACCTTTCTTGGGAAAAATAGAGTGGATTAAGAAATCCTTAGAGGAATTAAAAACTAAAGAAGACTAACAATTGGGAGATTAAAACTTGAGTGAAAAAGTCTGCCGTGACTGTCATTTAATATCTTACGGACATACCTGTCCAAGTTGCAAAGCCATTGATTTAAGCGATGATTTCTCAGGCTTAGCTATAATTCTTGCTCCCAAGGACTCTGTCATAGCTAAGATAATGAAGATAGAAAAGAAGGGGCGATACGCACTCCGCGTAAGGTGATCAAAATACTCCTCCTCACTCCTGATTTACGTCAAAAATTGAAGTCACCATTAGGACTTCTACTTCGAGGGTCATTTGAAGAAACAATTAGAAAATTTCAAAAACTAATTGATGAAGAAAAACCGTCGAGAATCATTTCGGTAGGTGACGTCGTTTCTGATAACCTAATTAAACACCACATTCTTCCACAAATTTTAGTCGTTGACAATAAAGTTATGCGAAAACCCATTACACCAATCCTAATGGACGTTGATCAAACATTGCACGTGAAAAATTCTCCAGGAAGTTTAACTGATGAAGCATTGTCTGTCATGGAAGAGGCAATGCGACAGACACAGAGAACAAGAATAGTAGTTGATGGAGAGGAGGACCTTCTCACTTTGGTAGCTATATTGTACGCGCCGGAAGACTCTTTAGTAATTTATGGACAACCTCATGAGGGAGTCGTTGTGGTTAAGGTTACTAAAAAGAAGAAAGAACGTATACAGAGAATTGTAGAAGCAATGGAAAAAGTCACAATAAAAAGTAAATTGGAACCGTATCAAAATAAATAGGAGGAATATGATCCATGAAAGTTGAAATATCATCTAAAGAACGCAATCCTTTGCTTAAAAGGATGGAAATAACTTTTAAAGTTAACCATGAAGAAACAGGTGGAACCCCCCAACGTTTTGAGGTGAGAAAAATACTTGCAAAGATTTTAAACAAAGACATTCAACTAATGTACATTAAACGAATGGAAACAAAAACTGGAACTATGACCGCTTTTGGAAGCGCCAATATATACGACTCCACCGAGCAGGCCAAACTTGTAGAATCCAAACACATTCTCCAACGGAACATACCACCCGAAAAAGCTAATGGAGAAGAACAATCAAATGAATGAGAGAACCGACGAACCTAAAGAGGAAAAAAAGGAAAAGGGAGCATTTTTACACTACAAAATAGAAGAAGGAGGCCTCAAAAGGCTTCTTCCCTTCTGCGAAAGATGTGGTCCTGGATACTTCATGGCAGATCACAATGATCGCTACACCTGTGGGCACTGTGGTTTTACCCGATACAAGCCCGAAAAAACAGGCGAGTGAATTACGTTATAATTTTAAGAATTGTCGAATAAACCCTTTTTATTAAATATCTTTACTTTAAAACAAAAGCAAATAATCAGGATCCCTATTAATCTGAAATCTTACCTTAGGGGTACGTACATACTCGACCTACTCGACCCAATGCCTGGAGATCCATGCTTAACGGGTTCATTAGTGATAGCGAACTCGCCAAGATAATGACCTATCAGCTCAGGTGTTACTTCCACGGGGGTAAATTCTTTTCCGTTGTGAACGTGGATGGTTAACCCCACCATTTCTGGGAGAATGACAGTGTCACGAGCATGGGTTTTAATCATGTTTTTTTGTTCTTCATCTTGAGACGTCTTGACTTTTCGGATGTTTTCTAGAAGAATTCTCTGTTCTTGAGTGAGACCTCGCTGCAGACTTCTACGTTGTCTTGAGGGTAAAAGGCGAATGAACTCATCCATCGAAATGGTTTGTAGTTTTTCAAGTGTGTAACCACGATATGTGTACTCTTTTGGCATTTCCTTCTTTCCCACTCACTTCATTGAACGTTAAGAGGCGCATTTAAACCTTTCCAAGGTTGTTGAAACTCGATTATTTACAACAGTCGACATTCATTGCGTCTCAACTCTAACTTAAAATATTATTATCGACAGGCGCTGTACCCCATACAAATAACACTTACTTCACAGCAGAGCTTTCGGCTCCTCTCAGTCAAGGTTCTATGGGTTTAAGCGCCTGCGCCCACCATGTTCCGTGTCTGGGTAAACCCCAATTAACGAATACGCCTTCTTTATGATTTAAGTAGCGTATTTTACGTCATAGGGAGGTTAAACCATTATCCTCTGCCGGGGCCGTCTGCACGGTTCCCCGTTGGTAGGGAATCTGATGGGATTTTAATTTTGCTCATATCATCGCTACTGTGAAATAAACCTGATACCAGATAAATTTTCCTATATCCTTTTTGGAACGCATTTTTAGATTTCATCAGGTTCATTTCAAACGTGCTAGTTTGGAGAACAACTTTCATAACGGACAAACGCGTTTTTAGTTGAGGGGAATCTTTTAATTATGGTTCGAGAAGAATGCTTGTTTAACATCAGCTAGTTCCTGAAAAAATAATTTGAGGAGGCGTCAAGAAATGTCTTTAGATAGTATGAAAAAGACCAAGATAGACCCCTTTGGGGCAACACTAATTGAAGATTACGAACGTTTATACAAAGAGTTCGGCATTCAACCGTTTAAGCATCTACTACCAAAAACGCCTAATCCCTTAGCAGCCATGCGTAGAGGATTGATCTTTGGCCATAGAAACTTTGAACGTATATTGAATGCTATGAGCGAACATGAAGAATTTGCGGTTATGAGTGGAATTAAACCAACTGGAGAGTTTCATCTTGGTACATTAATGACAGCTCGTGAGGTAATCTATTTTCAGCAACAAGGCGCAACCGCCTTCTATTGCGTTGCTGATATAGAAGCTTACGAAGACAACAACATTCCCTTTGAAAAGAGCGAAAAGATTGCTGTAGGTAATGTTGCAGATCTCTTAGCTTTAGGATTTGACCCTAAAAAAGGTTATATTTACCGACAATCAAAAGAAGAAAGAGTTAAAAATCTAGCCATAATTTTTAGTAGAGGCGTCACTCTTGCTACGATGAAGGCGATCTATGGGGAACGCCACATGGGACTCTACTTATCCGCATTAATCCAAGCAGGAGATATTTTGCTTCCTCAACTCAAAGACTTTGGTGGTCCTAAGCCAACAGTTGTTCCTGTTGGAGTAGATCAAGATCCTCATCTCCGCCTCACTCGTGATATAGCCTTCAAATTCCGTAAGAAATACAATTTTATTCCCCCCTCTTCCATGTATCATAAACTCATAAAAGCTTTAGACGGTAGTCCTAAAATGAGTAAAAGGTCTCCTATGGGCTATTTCACTCTCGAAGAGAAACCCAAAATTATTGCAAAAAAAATCTCTAACGCCTTTACAGGGGGATGTCCAACAGCGGAAGAACAACGTAGACTTGGTGCAAACCCAGACATCTGCCCTATTTATGATCTCTGTCTCTTCCACTTTTACGAAAAGGACGAAGATTTAGTTACATTATACAATGAAGAATGCCGAGAAGGCAAAATCCTTTGTGGAGAATGTAAGAATCGTTTAATTGAGATTGTTACAAACTTTGTGACGAACCATCAACAAAAACGAAGTGAATACATTAACCAAGCACGAGAGATCCTAGGAATTAAAAAATATTAATTTTTAATGATTACAGCTCAACATTTACATCCAACACAAATGATTATTCATGACTTACATGTAATATCATACTCTAATTTTTTCTAGACACCTTATTTGGAAAGTCGAATAAACTAACCTTTATATCGCTGAGTTGTTATACAGCGCATATAAAACATATCAAGTGAGGTGGTACCGTTTGATAGATGAAGTTAAAAAAATTATCGATGAGATTAGACCCAACCTGCAAGCTGACGGCGGTGGAATAGAACTAATAGACGTTGCTGACGGTGTGGTCAAAGTGAAGCTAACTGGAGCCTGCGCAGGCTGCCCCATGTCCCAAATGACCCTCAAAATGGGAGTGGAGCGGTATTTAAAAACAAAACTTCCTGGTATTAAGAGGGTAGACGCAATCTAACTTAACAGTTGGTAACAAATTTCTTTTTCCTTCTACCTCTTTAAACACTCATGTTTCTTCAACTAGCCTTCTTTATAACTGATTAATACTCCCTCTAAATATGACACTCATCATTTACAATTCAAACAAATTCTTTTTGCGTTTTATATTATTTTTTTTCGTCATAAACATGTACATTTTTAAACTTTAGTTTCTTGTAAAAGACAAAAAATGACGCAATCTTAATAGCTAGACCTATATTGATATGTTAAAAAACATTATTTCCTTTTCTCTTCATGTATATTTCAGGGAGAGTGAAAACCTGTCTTCCCAGAGAGTCTCTTTGGAAAAAAGAAAACAGACTTTGGATACTATGCTAAATTTAGGAAAAATCACAAAAGCCACTTATGAGTATCTAAACAAAGACATCAAAGTTCACAAAAAAACCCTCCCTGAAAAAATAACTCCTAAGATCAAAAACTTAAAGAAGCAATTAACAACTTTGGAGCCTTACACTTCAAACCTAGAAGTCTCATACCCAAAAAGAAAGATGAATAAAGAGTCTTACGAAAGTAAAGATATCGCGCTAGCCTCTATCCCTTTAAAAGACGCTTCACCCCCACTCTCCCCAACTGTAGTTAATGCTACTCGCGCTACGAAACTTACAAGGATACCAACCAACGAAATAGTTGTTAGTATACCTTTAAAAAAGAGAAAAAAAAGAGTACTAAAAACGAAAAAGAGAAAAAAAACACCGAGAAAGTCTAACTCAAAAATTCCCCCTAAGACAACCTCAAGAGGGAACTGTAGAAACCCATGGAACGGAAAGTGTAGCAACATGAACACCGAGGTAATTATCTACTATAAAAACCTGATGTTGCCTATTTGTCGAGATTGCTGGACCGAAATTGTGGGTAAAAACATCACCTGGTAATTTAGGGTAAACTCCCTTCTTTTCACTCCTAATTAAAGATTGTTTCTAAACCTTTTTAACTCAAAATATTATTTAAGGGAGTTTAGGTAGGAACCAATGCCCCTTTCTGAAGACATTTTAAAAAAATATCAACATGCAGGAAAGATCGCTGCTGAAGCACGAGAGAAAATTGAGAGCCTGGTTCATGAAGGAATGCCAATAATAGATTTATGCGAAAAAACTGAGGCTTTTATCCGAGAAAATGGGGGTCAACCAGCGTTTCCTTGTAATGTATCCATTAATGAAGTCGCTGCACACTACACTTCTCCTCCTCAAGATGAGCAAACAATTCCTGAAAATTCTCTTGTAAAAATTGACATCGGTGTCCATGTAGATGGTTACATCGCTGATACTGCTACAACAGTGTGCTTCAATCCAGAATACGAAAACTTGGTGCACACAGCAAAATACGCTCTCGAAAAAGCGGTAGAAATACTCCGTCCTGGACTATCCATATCACAATTCGGCTCAACTATTCAAAAAACGATAAAATCTCGCGGGGTTAATCCTATCTCAAACCTAACGGGGCACAAAATTGGATACTACATGATACATGCAGGTAAATCATTACCAAATGTGCACCGCTTTTCTATGGCAAAAATTAAGGAGGGAGAAATTTATGGGGTGGAGCCATTCGTGACAACGGCGGATGCCATAGGCGAAGTTACAAACAGTGTTGATACACACATCTTTCGATTTCTTAGGCGTAGATCTCTAAGGGATCCTTACGCCAAGCAGCTTCTAAATTACATCAGAAAAAAATTTCGTACACTTCCATTCACAGAACGGTGGCTCCAAGGATTACTTCCACAAGACAGTTATGACGCTACATTCTCAAAACTTCTTTCTTTGAAGTGTTTAATGTCTTATCCTGTACTTGTAGAAAAGAGTAGAAAAGCGGTGGCACAAGCAGAACACACGGTTTTAATAGTAAAAGACGGCTGTCTAATATTAACTTAACGTTTTTCCTTCTCGTTTTCTTCACGATAGATAGAAGTGATCATCATTTTTTCGTCACATTTTGGACACGGTTCCACTTCTTTAATAATGTAGTCACCGACCTCAAAAGGTTGAATTTTCTTGAAACCACATTTTTCACACAATATGGTTGTGGATACTCTCTGCGTTTCCAAACTTATTTGTGGCGCTACTCTTCTCGTTCTCAATAACATATAAGCAGACATGGCTAGTCCGACGATGCCAAGTAGTATGAAGTAGTTTCCCTCGGCAGGACTAGGTGACGGAGATAAGTATGCGTTCATCGCTTGATAGAAAGCTGTGATTGAAAAGATAATGATAATTATAATTATTGCAAGGGAAAAGGGAAAGCTTCTCTTCTTCGGAGTATCTGTCTCGTTCATTTTTTCACCTACTGTCCAATACCCACTGAGTTCCCTACTCCTACTATCATTATTGAATCTTTTGCGTTCGTTCGTTCTAGAATTAACCGTTTGACCTTTTCAATAGCTGGATCCACGGAGTCTATTATTTCCTTTCGCATCGCAGAGATTGCATCTCCCATATCCTCTCTGACGTATACCGCGTTCACGGGAACCTTGTGCTTAAGTACCGATTCATCCGCCTTAAATTTCTCGACACCAATTCCACCAATTATAACACCTACTCCGCCATATACATCTCCCCGTTTTTCTCCTTCAAGCTTTTGTGAGGCATCCACCATAATTATGGTAGAGATTTTTCCTTCAGTTTCCTCTAATACCCTCTTTATTGCCTCTCCAGGTTTACCTACATTTGCACCGGGGCCTCTTGCCTTTATAACATAGGCGGTTCGATCCTCTATAGGCACTTTAGCTACAATTGTGTCCTTCGCTATCTCTCTCTGTTCATATCCATGCATCAGCTTTGCAGCAACAAGGGCTCCCACTCCATCACCAATTGGTTGACCTTGAGAAATGGCTTTTAGGGCGCTAGCGTAAGCTTTTGCTTCTATCAGGAGCATAGGTAATATCATCTGAACCTGCATGATAGAGTATAGACTCATGGTTTTTTTACCGAGTAGGTAATAGTGCCTAATGATCTTGTAGATGATATTCAAGGCTGCGGCGCACCCTAGCATCATTTCAAGGTTGAATATTTGAGTTTCATCCGCCTCTGGTGCCATGAGTTTTACATCATCCTTAAAGCGGTCGTCTCGAACATCGAGTACGTGTTCAAGTTTCCAAACTATGCCTGCGGGGTCTAGATCAACCGGTGGATAAACGCGATGCTCCAAAAATTCCTCGATCATAACAGTTGGATCGTCCTTTTTCTTCCCTACTTCTTTTACAACGGTTATAGCTGTTTTTCTTCCCCAGTCCTTCATAGCTTTGAAGCGAGTTAAGGAACTTCCCACTTCTCTTAACATAGTCCACATCTGAAGGCGTTGACCGTAAAAAACTGAGACCACTATGAAAGCGAGCCAACCGATCTGAACAACCAATCCAAGAATGCCATCCTCAGGAACGAAAGACATAAATTAATTTCACCTTTCAAAGTACCATATACTTAGTAAGTAATAAATTTTGAGTAATTCTCGGCTTAATGGGTCTCCCAAAATCTTCATCCTTAAAATACACCTCATCTTTTTTATTGTTTGATGATTTCTGGTAAATGCAAATTGGAGGTTATTAAAATTATTTATATAGGGTTCTCTTTTTTTCTTTACACGGTAGATATTACTTTTTTAGGGGTTTCGAGTATTAATATCGTTGTGGTAAGTACAGAATCAATATGATTGTATACAAATCATGTAAATACAAACGTTTTTAACGATGGTAATATCTCTTGGGTGGATGATGAAATTTGGAGAATTTACATTCTCAATTAAATGAGTGTAAAGATTTACCTGATGTTTTTGAGGTAGTCAAAAAGACTGTAGAGGGTTTTTTGTGTCAGAGGAGAGCGGGTCTTATGTTGGGGCTTGGTGATTTACCTTTGTCGGTTGCTGCTTTTTATGTAGTTGCATCAAACATTATCGTTATGAACGAAAATTTGTATTATAAAGTGTTGGAAGAATACCCAGACAGGGTAAATACTTGGAGTTTTCGTGTGCTTTTACACGAGTATCTACATTCATTAGGCTATCAATACGAATCCGAAGTTCGTAAACTGGTCCATGAGATAAGTGCTGGTCTTTTGGAACGGATAGATCTATCTACGGGAAGCATGGGGTATAGGCTTCATTATTTTCCTCCGAGCGGTCGTTATAGGGACCGAAGAAGTATCCATTTATCAGATTTTAAAATAAGACTTGTTAAAGGGTTTGATCGTTCAAGTACAAGGTATATCGCTTGATGCTTATACCTACTGCAAAAATTACTAATTAATCCTTAAGCTCTATTCCTTCTCTGCTTCTAGATAAGTTGGGAAAACCTTTCTTACTCTAACATCCATAAACTTTCCGAGTAAAAAACTATCGCTCTTTACTACCACTGGTTTATAGGCAAAGTTCCTTCCAATCCAAGAATTATTTTTACCTTTTTCGTCTATGAATATTTCTCCTTTCCAACCAAGCCAAGCTCGGTTTCTCTCAATATAAAGTCTCTTGGAAAGAACAGTCATTTCTTTACTTCTTTCCTTTACTTTCCTTACAGGAAGCTGCTTCATGCTTTTAGCAAGTGTCTTAGGTCTAGGAAAAAATCTTGAAATGTTTAGGACATCCGGTTTAATTTCCTCTATTAACTTCATTGATCGTTCAAAAGCTTCCTCGCTTTCACCAGGAAACCCACAAATAATATCTGTAGCTATAGTAATTTTTGGAATTTTCTTCCTAAATGAAAGAACGATTCTTTTAAAATCTTCTACAGAATAGGAACGATTCATGCGTTTAAGAACATCATTATCTCCGCTCTGAACCGGTAGATGCAAAAAATTGAAAATCTTTTCGTTTTTATAAATTTTTATTAGCTTATTCAAAATCTTTGGCACGTAGATTGGATTCATCATTCCAACCCTTAAAAAAAACTTTCCCTTAATTTTACAAATTTCTCTTAAAAGTTCAGCAAGGTCTGTTCCCCTGTCGAGACCGTAAGCACTCGTATCTTGTCCAGTTATCCAAATTTCTCGGCATCCTTCTCTCAGACTCTGTTTTATTTCTTTAGTGATTAAATCAATCGGATATGAAAGCAGTTTTCCTCTTGCAAATTTTACGATGCAGTATGTACATTTTCGCCATGCACATCCTTCTGCTATTGGTACTATGCTAACCATAGGATTTTTTCTAATCCTTGGTAAACAGATCTTTGGCTCTCTTAGATCTCTCAGAAACACCGTTCTTTCGTTCTTTAAAGTTGTTTTCGCGACATCAACTATTTTTTGTATTGAATTTGGTCCCAATAAACTAGCTTGGGGAGCGATGCTTTCAACTAACTCCCTTTCAGCCTTAGGCATACATCCGGCAACTATCAAAGGTTTACTGAATCTCTGCAATTTTTTAATTTTATGAATCATTCTTTGTTCTGTCGGGCTTTTCACAACACAAGTTACTGCAATGTTTATGTCTGAATCCTTTGGATTTCTAACCAACTGAAATCCACTCTTCCTTAGCAATCCCACCATAATTTCAAAATCGGCAACATTAGCACTGCACCCGTAAACTTCCATGTAAACTTTCATTCCGACCAAGCCTTACTAAAATATGCTCCACGCCACACTTATCAAGAAAGGTATCTTTTTTATTAGATAAATTCTAGATCCTTGTTTAAATTTGCTTTTACTTCAATCTCATCAACTTATTAAAATCAAATCATTGCGTCTACACGTGGGTTTCACCTCAATAATCTAAATAAAGAATACAGACTTTCTGTTCATAACAACTAAAACCGTTAGAGTTGAATTTTATTTCCTCTTAATGGAGACTTTGGAAATGCCAAGTAAAATTGAAGTTTCAGGATATGCTGTTCTGCTTGTTGGTGTAATCCTATTAGCGTTTACCTTCACTAACGCCTACCTGTTTGTTCAAGGGATATTAAGCATCTCCGGATCAGGTGATCTTATGAGTGTATTTGGTGAGACGTTGGCCCCATTAATTGAAACATGTATTCGGGCCATATACTTAGGTATCATGGGGTGGATCGGCTCAACAGTCACGAGAAGGGGGGTACAGATCCTTGTGACCCCTAGAAAAGCTAAATCAGAAGCTGTTCCCGAAGCTGAACTTAAAGTAAGTTGGTTAGTAGACGAAGTCGAAGAGATTAAACGTGAAGTCGAAGAGATCAAACCAAAAAAGGCTAAAACAAAGTAATGTCCCCCTTGATCTGACTGAACTGAAAAAAGGGAAAAGGGCAAATGAGACAGTCCATTAGAGCACTGGGCTGGACCATAACCATAGGTGTGATACTAATAGTCTTGTTCTTAGGCTCAGCTATGTATTCAATTTTTCAGACGCTTATGAATCAAGGGTTCGGCTTTGGAAGCTTTCAAATCTATACCATGGAGGATGGTATAGTATTATCCTTTCCCCTTTACGTCAATAACACAAGCTACTATGACATATCTACTTTAAACTTGACCACATTTGTTAGAGATTTCAGAGGAGTAGAAATATCAAAGAACTCAACCACAGTGGGCGTAATTAAAGCAGGTGCTATAATACCTACATTTAAACATAACATGTCCATAAACTCGGAAATCTTAGAAAACCTAATATATCTGCTTTTTGAAGACGGAAATTTGTCAATAGACACGTATGTTGGGATAAGATATGCTTATGCCTTCTATTTCCAGATGGAGATGCCGAACGTGTCAATGCCTTGGGGAGCTCCTTTTTATAACCTCACCATAGGAGAACTACCTTCACTCCCCCTTCCTCCATCCTCTTTCAACGGAACTCATTACCTGATAACTATTCCTCTTAGCTTCGAAAACCACGCTTTCTTTAACGTTACTGGAGCGATGCGACTGGAAATCCTTAACAGTACGAGAAACTACCTGGGTTCTGGAACCACATTCGTAAATATACTGCCTGGATCACCTTATGATCCCACCCCTTACAATGGTGTAATAGAGGTGAGCATACCAATAGGGAACATGTTAACCGATACAGGTTATCTGTGTATCTACTTCGAAAACTCAATTTTCAACTTTGGAACGGTGGAGAAAACCTATGGTTGAGGAAAGAAGCACAAGTAAAAGCGTGCTGAGGAAGGTTATTTCTAGACTTTTTAAAGCGGCTTTCTGGGCCTTTCTCATGGGTGGAGAGGTTCTATTTGTCTCTTACATACTGGGATTGAGTGAATATACAACCGCTTTACTTCCTGTAGAGGGACCTTTTTTCTTCGGGTTTATGGTGACGTTTATATTATTTGAAGTTGCCATTCAGCTCCTCTCAGAAACTATTTTCAGGTATGTCATCAGCGTAACAAGGGCGTTTATTTCGATGATTTACTTGATTTTAATGACGAACGGCGGCATCATGAAGATAACAATTCCTCCTGAAATGGTACCCTTTGGAGTGGGTACCATTATTTTCACAGTTGAGTTCAGAACGATTTTAGCAGTTTTTCTGATGTTTTCTCTAATTTCAATTTTAAAGAACCTTATTCAAGCAATAAACTTCCTTTCAGAAAGGGCAGAGCTACCCTTTACACTTCCAAAAATCCCTTAATCTTTGATACAACTAAGAATCATCAAGCCAACAAGGATAAATATCGATCTAAGACAATTTCGACGCTAGTGTGTGTGTTACTTTTTTAGTATTACCTTTTTATGTCTTAAACACTCTTATTTATCTAATGACCTTTATCGATGGGAAGAATATGTTTAAGCAAGGTGACCTAGAGCATAATGCCCTGCGGCAAATTGTGCGCGCGGGGAAAAAAGGGATGCTTCAATCTGAATTGTGGCGAAAATTAGGCGCTAGCAGTAGATGGGGATCCCGAATGGCTCTAAAGCTGACGAATAAGGGTTTGATCCGTCGAGAGCGCGAACTTTCGAATGGAAGGTGGACGTACCGACTGTACCCAAAAAGACTTCCGGCTTCCATCGATTCGATACTTGATTCCCCTTGCTTGACGTGCCCTGAGGATTCTCGGTGTGGAGCTTTGAGTACGGTGACACCAAATGGATGTGATAAGCTAACCATGTGGCTTCTAGAACTCGCCAATAAAGAAGTTGATTCTCTAGATGAAAATTGATTCTTTCATGAGGCTGAAGACAAAGTTACTTCTCTGGAAAATTTGGAAAAACTGAAATTGCCGACTCCATCGTGTTGAAAAGATTATTATTGTTTGTTCTAATTTAGAGATGATAACAACTTGGGAAAACGTCTCGCCTACTAGAGGGTAATCAATTTTGTCAAAAACGTGGATCAAAGAACGAAAGCGAGAGTACTATTACCAAATGGCAAAGAAGGAAAACTATAGATCGCGGGCTGTATACAAGCTTTTTCAGGCGGTTAAAAAATATCGCTTCATCAGATCTGGTGACGTCGTGGTTGATTTGGGTGCTGCTCCCGGTGGTTGGTTACAAGCTTGCCGAAAAGTCGTAGGTGAGGAGGGTTTTGTGTTGGGCATAGACCTTAATGGCATCCAATCAATTAAGTTTTCCAATGTTCGTTGCATTATTGATGACATAACAGATCCACTAATAATTAATCGTATTATGGAACTTTTACCTCGTCCTGCTGACGTCGTAATTTCAGACGTTTCACAAAACATTTCCGGAATTTGGGAGGTTGATCACGCTCGTCAAATCGACCTTGCAAGAAGATCTCTCCAGATAGCTACTTCCATTCTCAAGTCTAAAGGAAACTTCTTCGTTAAAGTTTTTCAAGGTGAAATGTCAAATGATTTTTTGGAAGAAGTTAAAAGATATTTTCGTTTTGTTAAGTGGGTTAAACCGAAAGCCAGTAGAAAAAGGAGTGCGGAAATCTATATGCTTGGAACAAATCTGAAATCAAGGTCTGTGGGAACATCGCCGAAAGAAAAGTCGTGATTACGCTACAATACTTTCTGAGAGTGGTTAGATCTAAGAATTATTCGCTTCAAGTAACCACTTCAGTGGAATGTCTTGGTAAGTTTCGTCAGGAAGCGTTCTGCGAATAGTTAAAGGAAGCACTCCATTTTCTAACTCGCAAAGTGCGATATCGATAGAGTTCGAAGGAGCTTCTGAAGGATCCATGAGTATGGGCGCACCCATAGCGATTTGAAGAGTCCTTGCCCCTACTATGCGAGCCCTCTCAAAACGGGTGAGTCTAGGCGGTCCAATTATAATTTTCCTTTCTTCGGTTATCGTTTTACCAACACCTTCAGTATGGTGAGATAAATTTGGTGAGAAACGTTTTCATTAAGCCCCTTAAATGGTATCATTGAACCCATCATGTTGTGTTAAATCCTCTATCAAACTAAAAACTGAGATTCTGGTAAGTTGAGATATAAACATATGTATTCGCAAAATCCTCCTTGTATATTTGGAAAAGTAGAGAACCATCATCTAAATATAAACTTTACGAATTTAGTATTTCAATTTGTATATTTCAACATCTTCATTTTTTCGTATTAACCATTTTGCATAGTTCTCGTGATTCTTAAAGAAATCTTATTTACACCCATCTACCTTCTAAAATTGTTGGCGAGTAGAGATGTTAAACCGAAACTCCCTTGTCGCTATTAAAAATCCAACCATTAAAGAAGCGGCAGAAGTCATTAAGGGGGCTCTCTCAAAGCGGAAGGGTATCGTCTTAATCGGGAATTGTTGGGTTGATTATCAAGGTAGAGCAAGCTCTAAGTTAGATCCTGGCGAAAGAATAGTTATTATTAAGAAAGATGGCTCGGTTCTAGTTCATCGACCCACTGGCTACGAGCCGGTTAACTGGCAACCACCAGGCAGCCTCTTCAAAACTAGTGTAATCGAAGAAATTCTGGGGATACGTTCTATTCGTCGAAAACCCTCAGAATCAGTTCAAATATTTTTTGACCACATCTATCTACTTTCAATTTTAAACTTAATTGACCAAGGCGAATTCTTTCTTCATGCAAGTGAGGCGGAAATGCAAAAAGCAATACTTCTCAAACCCAGTATTATTGAACATGGTTTCAAACCAATAACATACGAAAAGAAAGTTGAACCCGGATTTGTTGACGTTTACGGAACCGACAAGAACGGAAAATTTGTGGTTATCGAAATCAAAAGAAAAACTGCCGGGCGTGAAGCAGCTCTTCAACTAGCAAAATATGTAAAAGCAATCAAAGTCATTGTGAATCGTGAAGTAAGAGGAATACTTGTAGCCCCGCGGATGGCCAAAGGAGTTCAAAAGCTCCTAACAACTCTTAAACTCGAATATAAATCCTTAGACCCACGACAATGTGTAGAGATTTTGGATAAATCAACTACAAAGAAGATATCGGATTTTCTGCAATTAGATAACAAAATTTAGAAGGCTGCTTTTCCGAACAATGTAAACATTATTTCCGCTTATTAAAATGGCAACTCTAAAAGAACGGTGATGTGATTAACGCCTCGTTTCTAACGATTTAAATATTATACGTTCGAAACAATTTTTATTTAGTTATTATACGAAAAAACCTTAGATTGTTGTGAAACCATTACTGTTGGTATGTTTAAATATTAATATAAATGTTTATAGGTATATTTATTGAAGCAATATTTCATCAAAAATAG
>JAGLRI010000060.1 GCA_023136395.1 Candidatus Bathyarchaeota archaeon
GGTCATAGAAGAATATCCACCGACCATAAAAACATAGAGGAGTCATATCTTCAGATGTGTATATACAAAACTGGAGCATTAGCAAGAATAGCTGCGAAGATAGCAGCAGTACTAGTTGATGCGAGCGATGAACAACTCGAAAAAATAGGTGGATTTGCAGAAACTATAGGCGTAGCTTTCCAGATACAGGATGACGTTCTTGACTTGGTTAGTGAAGAGTTCGCTCAAAAGAAGGGTGGACTTGGTATGGACATTACCGAAGGAAAACTAACTTTAATTGTCGTTCACACCCTCAAAGAGGCTGAACCGGCAGATAAAAAGAGATTAACTACAATTCTAACTATGCATTCAACCGACCAAAAATTAAGGGATGAAGCAATAAATATCATGAAAAAATATGATTCAATAGAATACGCGAAGGAGTTCGCGCGAAGTATAGTAACTGAAAGCTGGAAAGACGTTAATAAGCTTCTTCCCCCATCAGATGCAAAAGAAAATCTAAGAGCTTTTGCAAATTACCTTATTGAAAGAAGCACCTAGCCTGAAAAATTAAGTGGAAAACATTGACAATGAATACGGAAGTCAGAGAGGTTATTCGGAAAATTGCGCTTTTAAACGCGCTTCATTACGATGGAAAAGCTGAAACACAGCCTGTTCTAAGCCGATTACTTGCTGAACGGCCAAATCTTAAATCAAAGATAAAAGACGTGGCTTTGATAGTTTTAGATGTCGTACAAGAAATTAACAAGCTTTCCTTATCTGAACAAAGAACAATTGTTGCAGAAAAATGGCCAGAAACTTTAATGAAAGAGAAAGTAAAAGAAACACGAAAGCTTCCTCCACTGCCAAAAGCTGAGAAGTACAAACGCATCGTCACCCGTTTTTCCCCAAATCCAGATTGTGTCTTGCACTTAGGTTCTGCAAGAGCAATAATCCTCAGCCACGAGTATGCAGAATTGTATAATGGGATTTTTTATCTTCGCTTCGAAGATACTGATCCACGACTTAAAAAATCTGCATTACCCTTCTACGACGCTATAAGAGAGGATTTAATATGGTTAAATTGCAAATGGAACATCGAATTCATTCAGAGTGACAGACTTCCAATATATTATGAGTATGCTGAAAAAATACTCAAAGCAGGTCACGCCTATGTTTGTATGTGTAAACGCGAAGACTTTCGGGAAAAAGTGGTAAATAAACAACTTTGTCCTTGTCGAAATCTACCACCTAACGAACACATGACTCGTTGGAAACACATGCTAAGTGGAACTTACCAAGAGGGAAAAGCGGTGGTACGAATAAAAACCGACTTACGTCACCCTAACCCCGCTGTTCGTGATTGGCCTGCATTGAGGATAATAAACACACAAAAATACCCTCATCCAAGAGTGGGCAGTAAATATAGTGTCTGGCCTCTCTACAACTTTGCTTGTGGGATTGATGACCATTTAATGGGTGTGACTCACATCATTCGTGGGAAGGAGCACTTAACCAATCAAATAAGACAGCAATACCTGTATCATTATTTTGGATGGGAGTACCCACAAGCCATACATTACGGTAGACTCAAAATATCGGGAGCATCCCTCAGCAAATCCAAGATCCTACAGGGCCTTAGGAGCGGTCTCTTTCATCACTGGGATGATCCAAGATTAGCAACATTTGCTGCCTTGAGAAGAAGAGGAATAACACCAGAAGCGATCCAGCGACTAATAATCGATGTTGGCCCTAAAACTGTTGACATAATGCTAAGCTGGGAGAATCTCTATGCTTACAACCGAAAAATAATTGATGCTGCTGCAAATCGATACTTTTTTATTCATAACCCACGGCAGCTTATTGTGAAAAACATTCCGCAAAATTTTAACGTTAAACTTCCTCTGCACCCAGATCACCCCGAAAGAGGCTTTCGTTTCTTCGAGATTAAACCAACTGAAAGTAATGCATCCTTTTTGATTTCAGATAGCGACGCCAATCTTATAAAAAAAGGAGAAAAAAGAAGGTTTATCGGACTTTTCAATTTCCAAGTTGAACGTGTTAAAAAAAATCAGATTGAAGCCTTTTTTCACAGCGAGTCTCACAAAGAAGCAAAGAAACTTGGCGTTCCTTTAATTCATTGGCTTCCACTTAACACGGGTATCCGCTGTGAAGTAAAGATGCCTGACGCTTCATTAATAAATGGAATCGCTGAGGATGCCTGTAAAACATTGCGTGGTGGAGAAATCATCCAGTTTGAACGCTTTGGTTTCACTAGGATTGATGCCTTAGAACCAAATTTAATCACATACTTTGCCCACAGATAGGAATACATGTATAGTTTTTATTTATGATTAAGATAGGTAATTTTGGTGGATTTAAATGAAAATTGCTGTTATGGGCGGAGGAAATAATGCCCAAACGATGGCGGCAGATTTTGCATTAGCAGGCTTCAAAGTCAACTTATGCGATTTACCCCAATTTAGCAAGAATATTGAACCTATGATGAATAGTAGACAGATAGAAAAATACGGCTCCGTCGGTACAGTAGGCCAAACTGGTCTCGCAAAGTTGGAGAAAGTCACAACTAATGTAGGTGATGCAATAAAAGGAGTAAAAGTTATCACGCTGGCTGTCCCCGCTTTTGGACAAATGGCTTTCTACAAAGCTCTTGCACCAAACTTAGAAAAAGACCAAATTGTAGTGACCCTTCCAGGAAATTGGGGTGCGCTTAAACTTTTCAATTTACTTAAAAAAATGAGAATAAAAAAGAACGTGAATATAGCTGAAACTGATCGTTGCGCATTCATATGCAGAAAAGCAGAAAGTTTTCTTGGTCCCGGGAAAGCGAGGGTCGTTATGGAAAGACATAGCATTCAAATTGCTGCTATGCCAGCTAAAAATACAGGAGCTGTTCTTGATGTCTTAAAGACATTAAACCATGTCGGTTTTCCAAAACTTATCCCCGCAACCAATGTAATAGAGACTAGTTTAAACAATTCAAACATCATTGTCCACGGGCCTATAGTGCTCATGAACACCGGATGGCTTGAATTCACCGAAGGAAAATTCATGATTTATAGAGATGGCGCAACACCTTCCATCGGAAGATGCGTAGACGCAATACGAAATGAGCGAAACACCTTACTTGAAGCGTTAGGCATCTCATCTCAGTCAAATGAACCATTTTACGAAGAGATAATAAAGTCAAGATGGGTACATGATCCCTGTGAATTGGGTCCATCAAGTCTAAAACATAGATACATCACAGAAGACATACCCTTTGGATTAGTTCCAATGTCTAATCTAGGTGACAAACTTAATGTGACCACGCCTGTAAGCGACGCTATGATCGAATTGGCTTCAGTAGCTAACCAAGTCAACTATTGGAAAGAAGGAATAACTTTAGAAAAGTTAGGTCTATCCGGACTAAAACCTGAAGAAATTCTTCGATTGGTAAACGAGGGATACACAAAAGAAAAAAAGGCATGATTCAAAAAATTTAGTGCAATAATCCGTTTTATTTCATCTAATCAAAATTTATTATACTTTTTTCTTGACAATCAATTTAAAAAGGTTTAAAAACTTGTTATGTATAAAGAAAAATAAAAAGGTTAAGGCGATGAAGCATGTCCAAGCCATTTTATGTAAATTTTGATGTCCCCGGGGAAGTTGCAGATGCTACTTATGAAGCTCTAAGTATAGCTTCTGAGAGCGTAACTGGTAATATTCGAAAAGGCACAAATGAAGTCACCAAAGCTATAGAGCGGGGGAAAGCAAAGTTAGTAGTTATAGCCGAAGACGTGGATCCACCAGAAGTGGTCGCACATCTTCCAATTCTCTGCGATGAACGTAAGATACCCTACGTCTTTGTACCAGGTAAAGAAAAATTAGGAGCCTCTGCTGGAATAGACACATATGCAGCTTCTGTTTGCATAGTTGAAGCCGGTGAAGCTGAAGCATTAGTAAAAGAGATCTCCAGTCGGGTTGCTAAATTAAAGGAGACTGGACGTGGATGAGTCGTGAGATAGCAGAGAAAGCAGTTTCAGCTGAAGTAATCCAAATATCCGGACGCACAGGGGCTACAGGGGAGATAACTCAAGTTAGGGTTAGGGTACTAGAAGGACGAGACAAAGGACGTATCATAACCCGAAATGTAAAAGGACCTGTGCGAAGCGGAGACATTTTAGTGTTAAGAGAAACAGAGAGAGAAGCAAAGAAAATCAGATGAATAATTGAGGTTTCTCCGTGCCAAATTCGAGAATTTGTTCATTTTGTGGTAATGAATTTCCTCCCGGTACCGGTACCATGTACGTAAAAAACGACGGAACAATTTTATGGTTATGTTCAAGTAAATGCAGAAAGAGTTCAGTTAAGTTGAAGCGGGATTCACGTAAGCTACGATGGACTAAATATTACGGCAAAGAGGAACGGGGAAGAGGTTGAGTGAGCGCACCCTTGTTTTTTTAAAACCTGAAGCCGTAATGAGAGGATTAATGGGTGAGATAATCACGAAGATCGAGAAGAAAGGACTCACAATAGCCGCAATGAAACTCATTCAAATGACTCGAGAGCAAGCTGAAAAGATTTACGCAATTCACACAGGAAAAACATTTTATGACTCCCTCATTACACACGTTACTTCTGGACCGATTTTAGCCATGGTCGTAACGGGCCCAAACGTTATCTCATTTCTTCGCAACATGATCGGAAAAACGAATCCTCTTAACGCACAACAAGGAACAATCCGCGGAGATTTAGCGATTAACATTCAAAAAAACATTATTCACGGCGCAGATAGCCCAGATAACGCCCAAAGAGAACTTGAAATTCTTTTCAAACCTGAAGAAATTCTTAATTACCAAAAGCCCACTGAAACTCAATACTTGTATTAATACAGTTTATAACTTTTAATTTTAAGAAACATCGTCTATAATCCACTTCCTGGTCTTGCATAATTTTTATAAAAATTACTTAGAACCAAATATACAAGAGCAAAGTTAAATAGACTCCTTTTATATTCTAGCCAAGTCAAGGAGGGTTATAGATTGCCTATTCGTCAACCCATAGTCTGCGTATTAGGGCATAACTTGGCTAAGTAGATGCTTGCTAGGTGCCAGTCGATGCAGGAAAGACCCTTTTATTAGATCAGATTAGAAAAAGCACAGTTCAAGCTCGCGAAGCGGGGGGTATAACCCAGCACATTGGCGCAAGCTTCTTTCCAATTGACACCCTCATTGAAGTATGTGGATCTTTTTTAGACAGGATAAAGGGGGAAGTGCAGATTCCCGGGCTGCTTGTAATAGATACTCCGGGACACGAAGCCTTTGCCAACCTCAGAAAGAGAGGCGGTGGTGTAGCTGATATTGTAATCCTTGTAATCGACGTGTTGAAGGGACTTGAAGCTCAAACCTACGAGTGCATTGAAATCCTAAAAGCGAGGAAAACACCATTTCTCGTTGCCGCAAATAAAATCGACAGAATATCTGGTTGGAAATCAAAACCTACCACTTCTTTTCTACAGTTTTATCAGGATCAGGATCCTAACGTTCGCAGAGACCTCGATGAGCACTTATATTCCATTATGGGAGCATTTTCCAGAATCGGTTTTCAAACTGATCGCTTCGATAAAATATCAGATTTCACTCGAACCGTCGCCATAGTACCAGTGAGCGCCAAAACAGGTTCGGGTGTACCTGAGCTTTTAGGAGTCCTTGTAGGCTTAACTCAGCAATATTTGCATGATCGACTTGAGGTGACTGAAGGTCCAGCAAAAGGAACAGTTTTAGAAGTGAACGAGGAAAGGGGACTTGGGATCACCATCAATTCCATTATTTATGACGGGATACTTCGAAAAGAGGATATTATTGTTGTTGGGGGAAAAGAAGAACCCATTATCACAAAGGTTCGCGCTGTCCTTCTACCAAAACCCCTCGATGAAATTAGAGATCCAAGAGATAAATTCGACTCGGTAGATATGGTTTCTGCAGCAGCTGGAGTAAAAATAGCCGCGGCAAATCTTGAGAATGCTCTCCCGGGGGCATCTCTGTTTGTAATTCCTTCAGAAAACCTCACGGAGTCTTATGTGAATACTATTTCTGAGGAAATCGAGAAACTTAGGATAGAAACAGACATAAATGGCATTATATTAAAAACGGATGCGTTGGGGTCTCTCGAGGCCATTGCTACCAGTTTAATGAATAATAACGTACCGATAAGGTTGGCGGATGTTGGTGACGTTTCTAAAAGAGACATTATGGAAGCAGTGGTAGTTAAACAAAATGAACCCCTTTACGGAGTTGTTCTCGCTTTTAATGTGAAAGCATTAGTTGATGCAGAAACTGAAGCGAAAGATCGGGAGATTCCAATATTCAAACATAACATAATTTATCATCTAATTGACGACTATACCCATTGGTTAAAACGTCAAAGGGAAGCACGCCTACAAAGTGAATTTGATGACTTAATAAAACCTAGCAAAATCAAGCTCCTTCCCGATTACATCTTTAGGAAAGCAAAGCCTGCCATTGTAGGTGTTGATGTTCTAGCGGGACAAATTAAACCACGACACGTGTTAATTAAAGAAGATGGCGTGGATATAGGTGAAATCATGCAAATCCAAAATCGAGGACAATCTGCATCCGAAGCTAAAAAAGGAGAACAAGTAGCAATCTCGCTAAATAAACCTGTTGTCGGACGTCACATCAACGTAGGAGATGTACTCTATGTTAAAGTACCAGAATCTCACGCTAAAATTCTGTTAACAAAATTTCAAAATCGCTTATCTATTGATGAGATAGATGCCTTAAACGAACTTGTCGAAATAATGAAATCCAAAACTCCCTTCTGGGGCGCTTAATTACTCAATGTTATTTATGTTATAATTAACCTTAAGACGTGACGAAGTGTGATCGTGTCAAACCGTATCTTTAAATGTTAAAACATTATTCTATCTTTGAAAACATAGTGAGGAGCAAATTTGCTTATGGCAAAATTTCAAATTATAATCTCTGACCCAGAAACGGGACAATCTCAATCCATTGAAATGGAGGGAAACCGAGCGGTTCCCTTGATTGGAAGAAAACTTGGAGAAGTAATTGATGGGTCAATAGTTGATATGTCTGGACATGAGCTTCGGTTAACTGGGGGATCTGACAAAGACGGTTTTCCTATGCGACCCAGTGTTCACGGAGGAGTTCGAATCCGCGCAATGATAAGCGGTGGAACAGGTTTTCGGTCACATAAAAAAGGCGAGAGAAAAAGAAAAAGCCTCCGCGGGAACGTTATTACTGAAGACATCGTTCAAGTAAACATGAAACTCGTGAAGAAGCCACAGAAGGAAGAGAAGAAGGCAGCGAAACCGGTTAAGAAAGTTGTA
>JAGLRI010000061.1 GCA_023136395.1 Candidatus Bathyarchaeota archaeon
CTCCTATCAAATTCAAGATAAACGTCCAGTAGCAACCCCTAAAATTCGGAAAACAGCGGAAAGGGATATAGAAGAGATAAAAAAAATTCAATCCTCGTTTTGGAAACTATAAATTTTTTTATAAAAATAGAAAACTTTTTCAAAAAGAACATAAAAAATGGGGGGAAGGGAAGATAATACCCTTTTTTTTATTTTCAATACGCTAAAGTCTTGTCAGATGAGCTATTTTCCTCAGACACTGCCCCTTCAGTAGCTGCCTCTTCCATTTCCTCTGTAGATTCTTCAGTAAGCGATTCAACTATCTTATCGGTAGGTTCCTCATAAAACACATCAACCTCCTCCGTTACAGGTTCGTCAGTGATTACGTCTACTGTCTCTGCAATTTCTTCTTCTTCATAGTCAGTTTCACTGGGTGTCGATGGGGTGGTTGGTGTTTCTACTTCTGAGATAAAATTGCTTAGAGCAGCTTTTATGTCTATTAACTCCAGCTGTGTGGCCTCAAGGCCTAAATTAATGGCATTGCTCTGATTGGTGTATAGCTCCTCGTCAATTTCTCCAACAGAATAATGAATCTCCGAATTTGCAAGAAGCAACTCTAAGGATTTGAGTTGATTTTCAAGTTCAGTAGCTCTAGCGGCTATTCTATCAGCGAGGTTTTTTTGGTGAGTTTCCGCCTCTGTGATGGCGTCGTTGAGATCGTTATTGAGATAATTAAAGGTTGATTCCGAAATTTTACTCAAGTTAAATAGGTTGTCCAATGCTTGTTTCTTTTTTATTACCAATTCCAATTCTTTACTAGCTACTTCAAAGGAATACTTCCACAAGGCCAAGTTCATACACCTCTCATTTAAAATTATGAAAGAACAAAATAACTTTTGTTACCATGAAGATGTATCGTTGATTATTAATTCGTCTTTCCTGTTTTTTTAGAAAAAAATTCTTTCTTTGTTTCTATTCGGCTCAATACCTAATTATTTATGCTTAAGATTTATCTGTTGTAATTCGTTTATTTTGTTTGAAAAAATGTCATCAAAAGAAAAACGTGAAAACTTACCTCCAGGTCAGACTCCTATCAAACGGCTTCTGAGATGGGGAAAGGATCATCCTACCATTGATGGTTCTGTTCCAAAGATAGATTTGAAAAAATGGATCTTAACAATTGATGGTGAAGTTGATGAGCCTTTAAAGTTGAGCTGGAATAACCTCTTGAAACTACCAAAGATTGAATCGGTAAGTGATTTTCACTGCGTTGAAGGATGGACAGTTTTAGGCCTTAAGTGGGAAGGAATCCTCTTCAAAAAGGTTATAGATTTTGTGAAAATTAAGAAATCTGCCAAATTTGTTTCCTTCGAATGCGCAGATAAATACACAACTTCTCTTTCGTTAGAGGAAGTCTTAGGGGAAGATGTTCTTTTAGCCTATAAACTTGATGGGAAATATCTTGAAGAGGGCTTTGGTGCTCCTCTACGACTGGTCGTTCCTAAAAAGTATGCGTATAAAAGCGCAATGTGGATCACTAGGATAAAATTCACATCAAAGAAGGAAATGGGTTACTGGGAAAGTCGAGGCTACAGTGACACTGCAGAAGTGTGGAAAAACGATAGGTTCTCAAGATGAAAAAAGATTGAGCTGAAATAAGCTAATGCAATAAGATATCATATGAACGATTCAGTAATAGCTAGCTAGTTTATATTTTGGTTTACATTTGTGTTTGGAGCAAGGAGTGCCGTATTGGATAATTAAGAGATAGGAAGAAATCAAAGATGTTTGATGCAATCATTTTCGATTGGGATGGAACCTTAGCCGATACTAAACTGGTGGTAGTAAACTCATTTCAAAAAGTACTACAAGAGATCGGATGCAAAGTTAGTCACGGTTTTCTTGAGAAACAGATGGGGATTGGAGCAAGAAACATGTTTAAGAATGCCTTAAAGGCTGCGAATATACCATTCGATGAAAGAATGGTAGATAAGCTCGTGAAGAAGAAGATTAAGATACAAATGGAATTAATTGAAAAAGTAAGCCTCTTTGAAGGAGTTGTTGAACTCTTGGGCGATTTACAAAATAAGGTAAAAATAGGTCTAGCAACCATGAGTAACAGAAGGGTTATAGATAAATTACTCAAAGAAAAGGGAATAAGAAAATATTTTGATTATGTCATTACCGCTGATGATGTGATCCAACCAAAACCTAACCCAGAGATTTTCATTAATTGTGCAATAAAGTTGAATTGTCAGCCTGAAAAATGCGTAGTTGTAGAAGACTCAATATTCGGTGTTAAAGCTGCTAAAGAAGCAAAAATGAAATGCATTGCAATTCCCGCAGGAGCGTACTCAGTAGAGGAGCTTAATGAAGAAGAACCAGACCTAATAGTCAAATCAATCAATAACAAAACAGAAATACTGAACTTTCTGCTAGGATAGTATTTCGTCTTTAATAGCGATCACCTTGTTTAGGATATTCCTTCCTTATAACTAGTTGTTCGTGCTATTCTCGATAGAGTGAATGAGAGGTTTTGAATAGTAAATTTGATGCAACAATAAATGTTTTAACTTAATATTTTGACCGATAATAATACTATATGTAACTACGTGTCCGTATGTGAAAAATAGAGGGTTAAAAATGGTAGAGCCTACGTCAGATAAACATTATGAAGAAAAGTTTGAGTTTTCATTATGGAAACTAATCAAGCAACGAGCTGAAGAGATGGACATCAGTTATCATGACGCAGCAATTGAGGTACTTCCAGAGTTTGAAAAAACCATAAGGTATCGAGATAAAGAATTCGAGGCAGCGGCAATACAGAAACGGCGAAAGGAGATGCTTGAGTTAAGTGAACTTGAACGAAAATTAGAGGGCATAATGAAGGGTGAATAAAATGGTTTTAGATAAAATTGCGGATAAGATCATAGAAACAGAAGTAATGATAATGGGTGGTGGGATTGCTGGTTGCTACGCCGCAGCAAAGGCTGCGGAGCACGGCTTAAACGTCACATTGGTTGAGAAGGCGAAGACTGATAGAAGTGGTAGCGCCGCAATGGGTATGGACCATTACGAGCCTGTCATGAGTGGCGGTATTACTCCCGTGGAGTTCATAAAACTTTGGGAGGAACGCCAGCATGCCCTCAACGGGGATGGACGATTTACTGATCCTAATGTTGTCTACCAGTACATTGACAAGAGTTTGTGGGCATTGGAAGAATCAGAGAAGCTCGGTGTCACAATGAAATGGGATGACGGTGAATACTATTTCATGCCCCAAGCTTGGTTTGGAGGACCAAGATTGATGCTTCGGGTTCACTGGCAGGACATTAAGCCAAAACTGGCGAAGGCGGTTAGGGAGAGGGGTGTGAACGTTCTTGAGCGTACAATGATCGTGGATTTACTTACGAATAAAGGAGCAGTTGTAGGCGCTACTGCAATAAACACGCGGACTGGAGAATTCATTGTCATTAAAGCGAACGCGGTAGTAATTGCCACAGGCATATTTGCTCGTTGCTATGAACCTGAAACACCCCTCTTTTATAAGTACCAGATGAAATATCACTGGTGCCCTGCTTCTATCTCCGGAGATGGATATGCAGTAGCCTACAGGGCTGGTGTAGACGTAGCCAATATGGACATTACCGGATGGGGGCTCAGAATACGGGATGATTTGTGTATTTCATACGGCAACTTTGATCACGGTGATGGTATCCGCGCCAAATGGTACACTTGGGATGGGGAGGAAATTCCTTACCCTCACGCATATGAGTATCGAGAGCTGGAACTTAAAGGCAAAGACCCGATTTATGTTAGTCTTGAACACCTACCTGAAGACTACCACAAGAGAATGCAAGTAGCTTTCGTAGACGAGAAGCTCGTATCATTTAAGATAGCTGAGGAAAGAGGATTCAACCCTAAAACACACAGGTACGAATTGATGGAAAATCACCCCCTCAACTTCATGGTTCCTACCGGTGTAAATGTGGACGAAAACTTCAAGTCTTCGCTACAGGGTCTTTACGCTATCGGGGATTGCTCCAATGGAGCTCACGGATGCGGAAACGCTGCTGTTGGTGGCTTGATTGTTGGTGACAACATACACAATTTCGTCAATGGAGCTGGTGAACCGGTTATTGATGAAGCTCAGGTGGAAAGTCAGAAGCAGGTTGCGTTAGCGCCCTTGACTGTGAAGGACGGAGTAGAGCCGATGGAATTGGAGTGCTGCATACGCTACATATGTACGCGCTATGTGGGGATGTTCAAATCTGAGGGGAGGCTTTTGGAAGGAAAAAGGCGGCTTGGTTCGCTGAGAAGAGTGTTTCTATCCAAGCAAATGGCGAAAAACCCACATTATCTGATGAGGGGGTTGGAGTGCCGAAATATAATGGACCTTGTTGGGTTGCATCTCGATGCTTGCCTGATACGAAAGGAGACGAGAGGTCAATTCATCAGGCTTGATTACCCAGAGAAAGATCCATCACGCGATAACATGATTACCATTCAGCGATTGGAAAAAGGAAAGCCGGTGCTTGAGATAAGGAAGGTGCCTGAACTGAAGCGGGAGTACGCCAAGGAGGGGAAATAAGACGCCTGCGAAGATAGACTATAAACGTTGTATCGGTTGCAGAAAATGCTTTGACTTATGCCCTATGGACGTTATTGCGTGGGATGAGAAGATGGATATGCCTGTGGTGGTTTATCCGGAGGAGTGCTGGCACTGTGGCGTGTGCTGGTTTGAGTGTCCTAAACGGGCGATAGACATCACCTACCCAGCATCACTATGGTAACCCGCCTCACAGAAAGAAGAGAACCAAGGGCTGCGATAGCGATCAAGGCGATATTGAAAACCAGTGATTGAAACATTAAGTAATGATCTTGACTTCTCAACGGTATCTTGTAACTAGAGAAAAGGTATCTTTGCCGCAATATAACATATAAAAAAGGACAGGAACGTGGCTTTCCAAGCACTAATACATGTAGTTAGCAATTTCTTTATTGTGAGTGATTTTGAAAAGTTTCTGTTTTTAGTGAAATGAGAAGTTTTTCTCCAAGATTGTTTTTTTTCTCCAAAAATTTTTCTTTTTATCCGTTTCTCCTTAACTTTCTTTTAGGTTTTCTCCTAATTTTTTTTCTTGCTCCAATTCCGGTTCGACCTGTAGTTTTTCTCCGTTACTTCTCTGAAGTGTTCTATCCGGGATCGTTTGGTGTAGAGGTAGGGGTAAATACTTGACGTGTAGCAGGAATTAGATACGTGGAAGCCTTCCTTGTGCGGAAACTTTTATAATTTATGGAGGTTTGGAGTATTTTTTGGAGCATTGGAGTTTAATTTTCGGAAATATCCGGTTTTTTGTTATGTGTCCGCGCGCATTATCAATCGTGTTGAGTGGTATTTCTAAAAGAGGGATAAAAAAAGATAACTTTCATCTTCAGGAAAAAATAGAAAAAACTTCCACAAAAGGAAGTGACATCACCAACGTGCAGAAAAAATAAGTATTTAGCAGATAGGGAATTTTCCATGCGCTAGGTCCATGCAGAATTTTTCTATGTTCTCAAGCTCGAAGTTTATCACTTCATCTATGTCTTTTCGGACGTCTTTAATGGAGACTCCAGGTTTCATTACTGTTTGAGCGGCGGCTATAGCAGGTTGGTCAATGGGCTTGCCTATCTGGCTTAGCAACCAGATGTAAGCTTCCTCTACGCCGGGTACCGTTTCACATATGTGATTGGCTATTCTGTAGGTTAGTAGATTGTATATTTTACCAACGTGGCTTACAGGGTTTTTTCCAGCTGCTGCTTCGGAGCACAAGGGTCTGTTTAAAGAAATTAGACCGTTCATCCTGTTTCCCCTACCTACTTGTCCTGAGTCGGCACCATCCGCGCTGGTTCCTAACACGGTTAGATAGCACCCCTCTTTCCCTCTTTCCCTCGCGTCTAGCGTGTTCAAGTCAACCGTAATCTTCTTAAAATCCGTATTTTTTTCTACAAACCCTTTAATGTCTTCGAGAATGTCTGCTTTTTTCTTAAAGTAGTCCTCCTCGTTCTCAATAAACCGATCCACAAAAGCCATGGAGACGGTTAGATTCAACTCGTTGCCCTTTCTAAACCCCATAACTTTTACGTCTTCCCCAGACTCTTGATTTTTCCTCTTGAAATCTTTGTGATTCACATATCTTTCTGTATTTAGAACGATTCTCTCGGTTTTTGTCAGTGGAGCATAGCCCACTGCAGCTGAGGTGTCGTTAGCACCGAGAACCTTTCCTTTTTCTCTCCTCTTGAAGATGTCCACAAGGTCTGATGAGCCGGGTTTCATTTCTGCTTGATACTGTATATGCTTTTCCGGGTCCACAAATCTAAGGTTTTCTTTAAACCAGTCCTTAGCTGTTTGTATAGCTATTTCTCTAACGGGTATCCTAACTCCTTCTGCTTCAAAAGTAGCTCGATCACCGAATATAAGAAGCATAGGCTTCTTTATCGAACCTCCCCCAAATCTCGTTTCAACTTCGCCAGCCACCAGCAGGGACTTATCAACGTTGTGATGCATGATGACCCCAAACTTTTCCAGATATTCTTTGCTTAGATTCACCGAAACTCTGTCCATCACGGCGTCGCAGATATAATCGGGATGACCAAGACCTTTCCTTTCCACAATCTCCATTTTTTGACTCTCAAGAGGAGTTTGCTTCAAGCTTTCAATCAGTATATTTCTCAAGAGATCACACCTAAGTCTTATTATCAAAATTGTTTTTATGTTCAATAAAACTATTGCATATTAATATTTTACTGATAGTTTCATTCCAATTAGAATTTTTCTCCAGCGTAGTTAGAGTTCATGTCTAAACAGCTTCTCGATTTCTCCTACATTGGAATTTTTGATAAGAATTTTCTTTTGTTTTGACTTGAAACCTGAGATAATTTCAACTTTTTTCTTGAAAAGCTTTGAAAGTTCCTTCACGAGTTCTCTATTCACTCTTCCTTTAATTGGGGGTTCTTTGCAGAGTATAATAAAACTGTCATTTGGTTTTATCTCGAATTTACTTGACCTTGGTTTCACTTTTATTTCCAGGATTGTTCCTTCTGTACTCTGAGAAAGTTTCATATTAATTTATGAAGTTTTCACTGAGCTTTATAAATAATCTTACTTTTTTAAAAGATGCAGATTAGCATATCAAGTCCTTCATTACAAAATTGATGAAGGGCGTCGATTAGTAAAGAAGGTTTGTCGTTAAAAGATTTCTTTGTTACCTATTCTTCGTAGAGTTTTTCCTCGAATCTT
>JAGLRI010000062.1 GCA_023136395.1 Candidatus Bathyarchaeota archaeon
GTTGAAGTCTAAATCTAACGCATCGAAAATCTGATCGAAGGTTGATTGCATGTAATCCACATACTTCTCAATGTCTACCTCACTCTTGGAGACTAGTTGAATGGGTTTTACATGGGGTTTTTTAACAACCTTAACGAAGCTTATAATAGTTCCAGCTTTCACTTCGTCTCCTCTCTCGTGTAGAAGACGTGCAGCTTTTACGTGCTGTGGTGTAATCTTGGTATATGCACTGAGTTTTTTTCCTAGTACCACATTAAAAGCTAATTCGTCAAGTTCGAATTCACGCTGTTTTAACTTTTGATAACATTCGCGGACAATCTGTTGGATATTCCTTTTTGCATTCCTCATCTCGTCAGGGTATTTTACCTTTCCGAGTATATCTTTAATTTCGTTAAAGGGTTTTTCTATTAGTTCTGGAATATGTCTTTTCTTACCAGTTAAGCCCTTTACATCAACCCTTCCATCGGGATAAATTCCTAAATAATTTTTTTTTCTAGAGCTGAGAACGGCGAAACGATAAGTTTTTTCCAGATCTAGGTCTAATTTGAGATTCTTATCAGACCATTTCTTTAAGGCTTCTATTTGCCACGAGGAAGGAGCCTTTAAGAAAACGCTATCCGTGTCCCCATAAAGGACATCTATACCTAGTTTTTTAGCCTCTTCTACTGTTTCCGTTATGGCTCGTCTTCCGTATGCCGCTGTTGCTTCAGCTACAGGTGGGCAGTAGAGGTTGAACGTTTCAGCACCAAAGACACCATATGAGGCGTTCAATATTACCTTAAGTGCACTTTGTATGACGTCATACCAATTTCTTAGCTCTTTGGAGAGCGATCCATCCTTGGATTTAGGTTTATACCATTTAACTCTGAGGTCTCTGAGTGAGCCTATCAGTAAGCTTTCAAGCGCTCTATTTTTTTTACAGATCCAATAAGATGTTTCAGGAACTCTATTATCCTTACACTCTTCATGGGGACATCGAATAGACTGGTAGCCGAGATTACAAACCTTGATTATTGATGGATAAAGACTAGCAAAGTCCATAACTGCTACATTAAAATGTACCCCAGGTGTTGGTTCGACGACTATTGCTCCTTTGTATTTTTTACCTTTTATGATAGCTTTAGTGGCAGTTACTCCTTTCAAAGCGAGGATGTCACTTGCGTTAGGGATAAGCATGTTTCGATGACGATGTTCGTAATAGAGGAAGCTTAAAATCCATCTTGAAACCCCCTGGCGACTTACGTCTTCCATAGGCATTCTGCTGATTCGGGATAAAGCCAGAATAAGCTTCATAACAAGATTGTCATTAAACGTGGTAAGTTTAAGAGTGGTTTCAGCGTCGCGTATACAGTATCGTGCAAGTTCGTTGTATGCTAATTCAAATATAGGTTTGGTTAGTTCAAGTTTAGACATATTAATTAATGCCTCACCCACCTCACCCAAGGTCAAACCACGATATTTCTGATTAAATGCATAAATCCGAATTGACCTGTTGAAGAAGAACCTGTAGAGGTCGATGTGAACACCATATTTTAGTAGGCATATTCTTCGTCCTATTTTAATGGGAATCTGATCTCTTTTTAAACCCAAATTTAGAGCTCTACGCCACAGATATGGAAGATCGAAATCATCTCCATTGAACGTTAAAACAAAGGGGTAACTCCAAAGTGCCTCAAAAACTTTAAGTATAAGGTTTTCTTCGCGATCGAAATACTCAACGTTTACATCGAGAGGTAATTTTTTTTCGCCTTTCTTAATTCCTTCACGTGTTAAAAGTAAAATCCTCTTTTGACCGTCGGATCCAAGAAGTGATGCACAAATTATAGGTTCTGTAGCTTCGTTTGGATTTGGGATACGGTCGGGGATAGGTGAGTGGACCTCTATGTCAAGAGCAACCCTTCGAAACTCTGGAGCTGGACATTCCAGAAGCCACGCCCATACCTCTGTGCACTCAAGGGACTCACCTAGCTCTTCTCTGAATAACTGACGAGTCCTAGTAATCACATCCTTGGAGTTTTCGTATTCAACTTGAACAAGCTCACCATTTTTAATCTGATAAATCATGCCGGGAGCTAATTTCCGATCATAAATATATGACTGATAATACCGTATGAATGCTTCCCAAACCTTTACTTCCTGCTTAACCCCTGGTATTTTAGCATATCCTGCAGGTATAATATTTCGTATACTCCCACTAGAGTGTCCCCCAATCGCCAAGGGATCATTAACCACAACCTTTGTTATGACCACCTCTTTATTCATAAGAGGATCATACTTCTTTATACGTTCAAAATGGTCAAATCCAGGATGAGAAGTTAAACGATTTATTTTCTTGAGTTCATTGGGCTCAATGTTCGTAAGACAATAGGGCTTATGTCCAGTTGTATCATACCAAAAGTAAATTTTCTTTGATTTCGGTTCATATAATTTTATACAAGCAACCTTTTTTACTCCATCATAGGTTGCGGAAACAAAATATGAAGAGGATAAGGTTTGTGGAGATTCAGGTTGAAAATTATTAGGTAGTTTTGTATTAAAGGTAGAGATTCTACTCTCATTATTCCTAATCTCAGCTCTTTTTAAGAAGTCTTCAAGAGACTTCGTAGCCAATTTCACCCCATCCCTAAAAGTATATATTCTATACTGTTAAAAATAAACTCTGGTTTCTACCATAACTTGTATGTTAACGCACACAAAATATTATAGGATGTTTTTAGTAATCTTTGCGACTAGGATAAGTATCCTAAATTTCTTAATCTTTCCTCAACCTTTCTTTCGTCTTCTCTCGACATCTTGAATGTCTGCCTTTCTTTTATTTTCTCTGGTTGTGAGAATATGACTTTCCTCTTCGCAGAAGCACTATCTTCTTTGAAGATATCTATCAAAACCTTTCCATCCATATCTTTGGGGACAGGAATTCCAAACAAATGGAGGAGTGTAGGAGCTAAGTCGATTATTTTAGTGCCAACAATTTCAGCTCCTTCCTTAACTTCAGGACCTGAAATTATAAAAATACCATTCTTAGTGTGGGTACCAGTACACCGCGAGTCGAAGGATCCTTGTAGGAAAAGTGAGTCGTGCCCCAAACTTGTATCGGCTTCACATTCTGCATTGTTTATTGAGAAAATAATATCCGGAGCTTGGCTAACATACGGACCAGAATAGATCTCCTCGGGTGTATAAATCTCCATTTTAATTTTTTCTCCATTAATTGGATTATTCAACGTACTAAGTTCTTCGATGACATCACTTCGCAGCTTTTCGTACTCACTAAGCTTAACGCATCCTTTTGGTTCTCGCCCCATTAAATTGATGTATATCTGCCCAAAATGTGCAGAATGAGGAGAACTAAATGCTTTGGTTTGTGTCCAGTCTATTGCATCGATCATCCTTTCAAAGGAAAGATATCTAAAAATAAGTCTGTAAATTAACTCACGACCAACGAGTTTATAGATTAAACTTGAAATAAAACGATAAAAACTTGTTTTTCCTAATAAGAAGTAAAGTTTTTCGATATTACGTCCTAATAACACCAAAAGACTCTTCCTCTTTTTATCTCGTAACTTAAGAAAGCCTTTCTGCTTAAGCCAATCATTAACATAAAATGTCCCGGTTCTGGGGCCGAATCCATGATCTGACATTACCATTATTATTTCCCCAGAGAACAACTTGATTAATTCTCCAATAAAGTGATCCAGTTTTTTCCAATAAGCCTTGATCGCGTTCGAGTAACGTTCAGCTTTTTCTGGCTCGTGTTGAGGATGATTTGCATCCATGTGTTTCCACATAACATGTTGAATGCGGTCGGAGGAAGTAAATACTACCATAAAAAATTGGACATCGAAGTTTTGGATTAAATATTCTGCTACATTTTTCCGTTTTTCTGTGACCTTGTATACTTCTTTTAAAAATCGTTCCTCATCGAAGTATCGCCAGTAGTCTACATCTAACTCATATTGACCCACAACACGATTTAACTCATCTCCCAACTCTTTAGGATAAGTAAAATTTACTCTCAGAGAAGGTGTGAACATACCAGTAATCATAAAGCCATTAACCCATTTGGGGGGAAACGTTCCAGGAATATTAACGAGTCCCGTGCTAACGCCATAACGATTTAATGTATTCCATATAGTCTTTTCCTTGATGGATCCCGGATTAGATGGATGTACAAAATAACTGTTGTTTTTACGTTCTATAAGGTCATAGATACCAAGTTCTCCAGGATTCTTACCTGTAGCAAAGCTCATCCAAGCTGGAAGCGTAACTGGCGGAGTTGTAGACTCTAATTCTCCGCTTACGCCTTTATCCATAAGCTTTGCTAGATTGGGCAATATACCTTCTTTAACCCAAGGTTTTATGAGTTCAAATGTCGCGCCATCAAGTCCAATCACCAGAACTTTTTTTGCGGCATTCATCAGGTAAGATTCTCCGTATTGTGTAATATTGCTATGTTTAAAAGAATTTTATGGTTATTACTTCTTATTGAAATAGATAAAAAAGATGGGTAAAAAAAAGCTATTTTTGTTTTCTAGAACATTCCATGTGACACAACACTTCAAAAATTGTTTTTGCAGCCTGTAAGGTCGTTGTTCCACGATCATAGTTGGGGGCGACTTCTACTATGTCTGAGGCGATTATTTGACTATTACAAAGTTTATTCAAGATATTTAGAAACAGGTTCATAGAGAGACCGTCTGGTTCAGGGTTTTGTACAGCTAAGGAGAAAGCAGGGTCCAGGACATCCATATCAATTGTGAGGTAGATTTTTTCATGGTTAGCAAGGAAATTCTCAATATTCTTCATGGTTTTTTTAAAGCCTTCATTCCTGATCTGTTGAACCGTTACAAATTGAAGGTTAACTTTTTTTGCATAATCCAGTTCCTCTTTACATGCAGCGCGAACACCAATTTCCAAGATTTTATCAGAACCGATCTGTTCACAAATTCTTCGCATGAAGGTAGCGTGGGATACAGTTCTGCCCAGGTATTCGTTGCGTAGATCTAAATGGGCATCAAAGCTTACTAATGCAAAGTTTTCTTCAATACCCCGAACCGCACCCAAAGTTATGGTGTGCTCTCCACCGATACATAGAGGTATTTTTTTTTCTGCGAGTAGATCTTTCACAACTAACTCCAGTCGGTTTAGAGTTTCATTCACTTCTCCAGTAATATGTAGATCCCCTAAGTCGTGAAGCTTCAACTCTTCCAAATCCATGCCAGCCCTAAAACTGTAGGTTTCGAGATTAAGTGAAGCTTCTCTTATAGCTGTGGGTGCGAATCGTGCTCCCGTGCGGTAAGTACTGGTACCATCGAAAGGAACGCCTAGAATAGCGTATTCGGCTTCTTGAAACGTTTTTTGTAAGCCAGCAAAAAGGAGGGATGGGGAAACAAAGAGCTCGCGATAACTCATTATTAAATTGTCTCTCCTAATGTAGAAATCATTCTTTCAGAGATTTCCAGTTTTTCAGCAATTTCTTCTAAAACTTCCATTAATAACACATTCATACCTCAGTACTTTGAAAGTATTCTCCGTTCCGATCTTCTTTTAAAGGATATTTATCCTAAATATTTTTTCTTACGTCCTGCGAAATTGATTTATGTAGCTTGTTCATAACGGAATTAAAATAAAAGAAGTGCAGAAATTGACACCGAGAGTTAATATTAAAAAATCGGGTATTAGTGTGTTCTCTTTTTTTATCGCACTTGTGGGAGGAGCTGAGATTTTGGTCTTATTCCTTTCTGGTTTTCGTCTTTTTCCTCTCGGAGTTTTAGGTGCTTTAAGCTTAATATCTGCGTACGGTTTATTTAGAATGAAAAAATGGTCGGTTTGGTTTGTTGTTGCTCATTTATTTCTAGGCACAACTTTTGCAGCGACCACCCTCTATGCTTCAGTCATGTTACAAACTTTTAGTTCAAATCTGAGTGTACTCTTATTTAATTTGATGTTAATTGCATACCTAATTATTACCATTATTTCTACAATGTTCATAGTGGTTAAAAGAGGAGAATTTTTAGTAAGCACTGCTTAAGAAAGAAAGGAATTCATTAAATTAAAAAGGAAATAAACTGAGAATTTTATCAATTTTTTTAAAAATTCTTATTTGATAGTGAGAAAGGTAGTTATTACCTAAGGATGATGTAAGTTGTCCAACACCCATAGAATAGATCTCCCAAAAGTTGTTATCATTGGGGAGAATGTCATAGAATCTTTGGGAGATATCTGTCACGAATTTGGATTTAAAAAAGTGATGATCGTGACTGGATATAAAACTTTTGAAGTGGCTGGAAAGCGTGCTTCAAAAATTCTTAGCACCTCAGGACTAAGTGTAGATCATACATTCGCAGATAACTCGAATATGGAGTGTGTAGAAGAGGTGAAGGAAAGGATGGTAGAGTCAGGTGCGGAGGTAGCAATCGCTATTGGGGGTGGACGAGTGATAGATATTACTAAGTTAAGTTCTACGAGGGGTAAAAAACCCTTCATAAGTATACCAACTAATGCATCTCACGATGGATTTGCTAGTAAAGGAGCGTCCATTAAAGAACTTAATCGACCCTTTTCAATCGAAGCCCAGTCGCCAATCGCTGTAATAGCCGATTCTCAAATTATTGCCAGATCACCATATCAATTCACAGCTAGCGGATGCGGAGACATAATGGCTAAAAGTGTATCAGTCCGTGATTGGAGATTAGGCCAGAAAGTTAAGAACGAGTACTATGGGGAGTACGCAGCAAGCCTCGCTCTGATGAGTGTTGACTTGGTTATGAAATTTGCTGAAAACATCAGGAGGCGCGAGCAAAGCGGGATAAGAACTCTACTCGAAGCATTGGTGAGTTGTGGGGTTGCAATGAGTATAGCTGGAAGTAGTAGACCATGTAGTGGATCTGAACATTTATTCAGTCATGTTCTTGACATCATAGCACCAAACCAAGCATTACACGGGGAACAATGTGGTGTCGGTACTATTATGATGGCAAACCTTTACGATATGGATTGGATGCTGATAAGAGATAAACTAAGATTAATTGGAGCACCAACTAACGCAATTGAATTGGGAATAGAGTCAAAGTATATTATTGAAGCGTTGTTTAAAGCCAAGGAAATAAGACCAGAGAGGTACACAATCCTTGATGAGATAAATCTTACACGTTCCAAGGCTAAAACCCTTGCAGAAACTTGCGGGGTTATATAATAGCCGTTTTCTAAATATAATTATCAAAGGATATAA
>JAGLRI010000063.1 GCA_023136395.1 Candidatus Bathyarchaeota archaeon
TGCTAACCACGAGGCGTATTTTTCTGCAGTTAAGGGCCACTCTTCCCACTCTCTTGCTGAAAATCTAAAGCTGATGTCGTCGGTAAGCTTGTAGTTACGCAAGAGAACCCTAAGATTTTCACAGTTTTTACCTGTGTACACGTAGTTTGGCGACCTACCCTTAAGAATTTTTTCCACTCCTTCCACATAAATTCCTAGGTATCCAAGTTTTTTCACTACCCTTGCAATGGCATTGTTGTAGAGTAATTCGGTGTTCTCAAAGACCTTAGGTTCGAAACCTAAGAGGTCACGCATAGTCTGCCTGTGTGTCTTGACTTCTTCGATGAATTCGTCCTTCACAGGATAAAGGCTACACAGTGAGTGATAATAGGTTTGTTCTAGAATTTCCACGCAACCAGTTTGTACAAGTTGTTTGAAGGACTCCAGTACATCCTTGTTAAACATTTCACACTGCTCTAAGAAGACACCAGAGAGGCTGAAGGCTACTTTCACGTTCTTTTTTTCACATTTATACTGGTCAATCAGATTTAGGAGAATCTGATTTGTTGGTAAGTAACATTTTCTGCTAGCTCTTTCAAAAATTTCTCGATCCAAGACTTTGTCAAAGTAATAATCAAACATCTCCTCCTTGGCTAATCGTTGGAACATTTTTCGTTCCCAAAAGTAGTTTTTCTTCACTCTGAAAGGCTGATGGACCTCAAAGGTAAAAACCACATCTGTCATAGAGAGATCACTGTTCTATTAAGTGAGTCTGAACTTTAATTATTTCTATATTTTGAATATCGGTGAACTCAAGTTAACATAAAATGTTCATAGGGAGGTTTTGCATGCATAAGTCATTACAAGTTAGGTGTCGCACATAGCTACACTATTCTGGACGTTCTAATTTACAGCTATACTTTTCACGGTCATCCTTTCAAATTTCCCTTCGGGAAGATTGAGATGCGGGTAAACCTTGCCTTCATAAATGTAGCAGCCAGGCGCGAGTACAACATCATCGGCTATTGATGAAAAGTGTTCTACTACCGTAGGCTTCTCGAAAGTCGAGTTTATGGTAACTTGCCTTCCAACTATACTTTTACGAATAGTGGCGCTTTCACTAATGATTGCTCTGTCCATGATAGCAGAGTTCTCTATAATCACATCTTTTCCTATCTTGCAGTAGTTGTCGATACATGAATCTGTTATCGTTGTACCATCTTCAATCTGGCAGTGTCTCCCGATTAAGACCGAACCATTAAGCGTTATATTTCCTTCCCTGAACTTCTTCACTATTAATGCCCGTTGCTTTAAGGATTCTGTGCTCTCTCCTTGAATCCAAATTTTCTCGCGAGGTGATACGCGACCGCCAAAGTTCTGAAGGGAAGTTAATTTTCCATTCAGGATGTCGTGCATGGTATCCAAATATCTTGCAGGGGTACCAACATCGTACCAACTGCCCTTAAGAACGAAGCCATAGACAGGTCTACCAGTCTCGATGAGGTAGGGAATAACATCATAGCCAAAGTCTAAGCGTTTCTTCTCCTTAAGTATCGTCTCTATACCGTCTTCCTTCAAGATTTCCCTTATCTCCCTTGAGAACATATAGAGGCCAGTATTAGCAAGGTTTGAAGGGACCTCTTCCTTTTTCGGTTTCTCTACAAACCTGGAAATCTTCATGTTTTCATCCAAATCGGCCACGCCAAATCCTGTTACGTCCTTCACTTCCCTCAATCCAATGGTAAGTACGCCTCCTTTGGAATTATGGTAGTCTACAAACTCCTCCAAACTAATGTCGAAGATGTTATCTCCTTGAGCTGCGAAGAGGCTTTCGTGAATGTCGTAGTACTCGAGATTTATCCTGGCCGAGTCGCCACTTCCATAGTCCACCACATTTGGTTGATACTTTATATGAATCCGAGGCTTGATGTTGTATCTGGCGGAGAAGCCAATGCCCGACTCGAAATAGTCGTGAAGATCCCTATAGTTTGTGTATCCCTTAACTCCAAAGATGAAGTTCTTTATCCCTTGTTTGGCAAGGCAGAGAAGCGCAATCTCGATCAAGGGTCTGTTGATAAGCCTTAAGCACGCCTTGGAGACTTCAGCGGTAAGGGGTAAGAGGCGAGTTGCTCTTCCACCAACAGGTATAAATACCCACAACCGCTCCATTTCACCATTCATGTTAATTTAAACAAGAATAATAACCATTAAAATAACTGTCGTAAATAAAGAGAGTTCTATTAATAGCTAGCTTTTCATTCTAGAATCTCTTATAGAAGTTCCAATTCTCATTCAAAATTTGAATGATTAAAGCTTGCAATAATAATTATGGTTTTTCGGATGTATATTTACTGATAACAGCCTCCATCTCATCGGAGATAGATGGATGTTCTTGCATGATTTTGATTAAGGTCGTTAAGAAATTATTATATTTGCTTTCTGTTTCATTATTCCAATCCCAATGAAATTCTGCATTTTGAGTGAGTGTTTGATAGATTTTATTTATTGATTCGAAAATCGTTTTAATTACCGTTTTGTTATCTTTATTTTGAAAGAGAATTTCAATTATTGGCCAAACTGCTATTCGGAAATCACCACTCATTTCAACTTTAACGCCATTGTTCATTTGAATGATCTTTTTAAGAGGAAGTCCCATCTGCTGTAATAATTGTATTGAATTTTCTTTGGCTATTTTAAGAACATGATCAGGAAGATAATTGAAGAACTCAGTGTAAGTTAGATCAAATTTATCTATTTCTTTCCTTTCTAAAACTATTTCCAATTTGTTTGGAACGAAAAGCACACCCTTAGGTATACCATATTTTTTTCTGATCATTTCTATTTCTTTAAACATACCCTCTAAATCAATCGGCTTAATGGACATTCCCGTTCTACCCTTGCTTTTTATGCACGTATATTTATTAAAACGACCCTTATTACCTTGTAAAACTAGATCTTAGCTAGCTAACTGATAGTAGTGAAAATATGATAGGTTTATTGGAGTGGTTCACAAATGAAAACAGAAAAAATACTCGTACCAGAGTCTTTAGCTGAGACGCTTTGGCGTCTGGAAGAAGTGCGGCAAGGATTTAGGAGGAAGTCTGTTCATCATCTGCAGGAAGCACTTCAATGGGTTCTCTCAAGACAAGGTTTACCTGGATCTTACTCCAACCTATTCTTGCCAACTAGTCAGGATCTTGCTGGGAGCGTGCGTTTACTCACAGGTGAAAGAATGCTGTCTGATGTAGGTACTCGACACGTGCTTGGAGAAGAGGCTCTTCGAACGACATTTGTTTGGAAACTCAGATCATCTTCAGCGGGTGCAGAAGCGGTGAAAGGCTTCAACAATCTCTTGGAAGCAGGAGGCAAGGATGGATGGTGGTGTTGCCATACATGCACCCCCGCTTTCCTTCGGGCGTTAGCAGTAGTTAAACCCGATGATTCGGATAGGATTCTTGAGAAAGGATTGAAAAGGATCAAAAAGGCTCGAACTCATGATGGTAGATGGCGTGGTTTTCCTTTCTACTACACATTACTAACACTTTCTGAGATAGAGACACCTTCTGCAAAAACCGAATTAAAACACGCCAGCAAGATATCTCAAAGACTCCTGAAAAGATACGGCAAAGATGACAGAATATCAAGTTTCAGAAGGTTAGCGTTGGAAGCAACACTGAATCTTACTTAGCACTCATCCCCTCGGTTCATCATATTTACATCCACAAAAAACTCTAATACTCTAGAAAATAGGAATTCATGAATGAGTATAAAGGGAGATACGCGCGGCTTAAATTATAATTAAAAAATGGGGGAAAAATATGAACGTAATCGAAGGGATAAAGACTATTTCTTTCGATGGTGACGGAACTCTCTGGGATTTTAAAAAAGTCATGCGTCATTCATTACAACATGTCTTAAAAGAGTTGAAAAAAACGGATCCACAGACAGCAATTCAGCTTGACATTGACAAGATGATAGAGATCAGAAATAGAGTAGCTAAGAAACTGAGGGGAAAGATTACTAATCTTGAGGAAGTTCGCTTAGAGGCTTTTAAACAAACACTAAAGGATGTAGGTAGACCAAACGACAAATTAGCATCATATCTCAACCAAGTGTATTTAAAACATCGTTTTGAGGACATTGAACTTTTCAATGATGTTCTTCCAGCACTTGAAACATTACGAGAAAAATATACTCTTGGACTACTTTCAAATGGCAATAGTTATCCAGAACGTTGCGGTTTAGAGGGCATATTTCAGTTTATCGTCTTCTCACAAGATTATGGTGTAGAAAAACCCGACCCCAAAATATTCCGCCTTGCATTAAAGAAATCTGGATGTTCAGAACAAGAATTCCTTCATGTGGGCGATTCACTAGAAAATGATATAATGGGAGCTGTTAATGCAGGGATCAAATGTGTTTGGGTGAATAGACAGAGAATGAAAAACACTTTAGGTTTCAAAATTGAATATGAAACAGATTCTCTATTAAAACTACTAGAAATCCTTGAATGACACATTAATTGTGATAGCCATGAAAGCGTCAGCGAACGCACATTCTAATAGCTAGCTAAAAAAATAATACATATCCTAATAAAAATGAGGGTTAGATTTACAAAGAATTCTTTATAAATAGGGTATTTGTAACCGTCTGAGCATTCTAAAACCATTACAACATGAAAAAACTACCTATTTGGAAAATTTTCTAAATAACTGAAATTATGTCAGCCTATACATGCATGCACGCTCCTTTTGCTTTTTTGATTGGTTGGCTAGCTAGCAACCGTCACTATAGCTACGACGATCACTAAGACTATGCCACAAATGCACAATAAGGTCAAGGAGGAGACGAAGTAAAAAAAGAAGGTGATGGACGGTGAAACGGAAGCGGACGGAAGGTAAAACCGAAGCGAAAAAGAAAGCAAAACCGAAGGCGGAAAGGAAGCTATCCCCGAAGCAAGAAAACGAAGGGAGAAAACGAAAGCAGAAAAGCCAGTCCTAGGCTATAGGGTACCCTAATGAAGAAAAAGCGCTTCTAAAAAGAAAGCGAAAAGGAAGCAAACGGAAGCAAAACGGAAGGGGAAACCGAAGCTATCTCGGAAGCAAGAAAAGGAAGGGAGAAAAGGAAAGCGGCGAAATGGAAGCGAGAGGAAAGCAGAAAGGAAGGCGGAAACGACTGCGCTTTCGTTTAAAGAACTTGCTTTTTTCAGGATCTAAACTTTTTAATCGAACATTACTTCCAAAGTTAAGTAGTGATTTTGAATGAGTATGATTGTTTGTCCTCTTTGCGGAAAGAGCAATGTCCTTGAACGCTTTAATCCTTCAGACTATGAACTAGATATTTACGTATATGAAGTCCACGGTCTTGGAAGGGGTAGAGGCTTCAGGTCGGGTCCTCGAAGAAGCATTTTAGGCGACGATGAGATTACACCTCTCATAAAAAACAGGGTTTTAGACCTCGTCCAGATGTTAATCGATAATAATTACTTAACAGTACACGACCTAAAAGGTGAACTAGAGTTTGATGAGGAAGCTGAAGACGAAAATAAAAAAGAAACCCTAAAAAATTTCAGACTTGACGAGAACGTATCGTAAATCACTTTCCCAACATTAATTAATCTTTCAATTTGTAGAGTACCTTAAACTAAAACTGTGTTTTCATTCTTTGAACATGGTCTAGTTAGCTAGCTAAAAGATTATGGTGTAGAAAGCTAGCTAGCATTGATAAAGTAGCTAGCTAAATCTTCATTCAGCCCGCGCTAACGTACATATTTTTAATTCAAAGAGTGCTTAGTCTATTTTGAAACGAACATGTAATAGGACTTGGGGGGGTTGAAGGGTGAGTCCATTCTTCGTTAGAGCATCAAAGTATGAGGAAATACGCCATGAATCAGATAGATTAAGGGTGAGAATTAATCAATTAACTGCCGAAATGAGTTCTCTTAAGAAGTTGAACGCTGAGTTGAGGAACAATAATGAAGAGTGTAGAAAGAAAGTTCTCCAGTCGCAGGCGCACGCGCAGGAGAGGCATAGACTTAGGAACTCTATTGAGGTTCTGGAGAAAGAGAGAGAAGTATTAAAGAAGACTATTGAACGCCTCGTTAATATCGTGAAGAAAAAATCTAAAAAAGAGAGAAAGGGTCTAGCTAGCTATTAACGGTTGAATCAACTGCTTTTAAAGCTTTTTCTCATACTTTTTTCAACTATTTAGTAACGAAGAAATTGACTGGTATTTCGTTAGGTGAAAAACTGTTGTTTGAGAAAGTATTTGTGTCTGCACGTGAGGAATGGGAGATTGAAGAAGGGATTTAGAGTTTGATTGCTCTGCATTTTGCTGCGGATTTTATTGCAGCCTCAGCAATTTGGAGCGCTTTTAAACCATCGATGCCCGTGACTAATGGTTCTTTATCGTTTATTACGCAATTTGCAAAGTGTTGCAGTTCCAATTTGAGAGGTTCTTTCCATTCTTGTCGGTGGGTTAAGCTCTGCCCTGCAATCTCCATAGTGATTTCTTGGGTGATGTAGCTTAGGCTGATTATGGCTTCGCTTCCTGTCACTAACAAGTTACGGATTTTATATGGGGTTAACCAGTTTGCTTCGATAAACGCTGTTTTCCCATCCTCAAATGTGAGCATTATTTGGGCGTAGTCCTCAAATTTTTTGTGTCTCAGATTACCTATCTGCGCGTAAACGGCTATAGGATCTTTATCAAATATGTATCTCATGATGTCGATATCGTGGATGGCGGTGTCCTTCACGACTCCTATATCGCCTATTCTTTCAGGCCACTGTGAAACTCTTCGTGCGGTAGCGGAGACAAGAGTACCTATTTTCCCAGCTTCAATTTCGCGCTTTGCATATTGAACGCCGGGGTTAAACCTCTCAATAAAGCCTACCATAAGTTTCAGATCATTCTTCTCAGTTGCATCAACAATTTTTCTAGCTTGTCGAACCGTGTTTGCTATGGGTTTTTCAACAAGTAGATGTTTTCCAGCTTTTATCGCTTTTTTAGCTTCTGCAGCATGGGTTGTTGTCCACGTACATATGCTTACGGCGTCAATGTCTCCTCTCTTTAACATTTTTCCACTGTCTTTGTATGCGTCAACACCAAATTTTTCTGCTATATTTTCTGTTAGTTCTGAATTTATATCGCAGACAGCCTTAAGTTCTGTATTAGGTAACTCGCTAAAAACTCTGGCGTGATTTCGTCCCCAGAAACCTACACCTATAACGGCAACACC
>JAGLRI010000064.1 GCA_023136395.1 Candidatus Bathyarchaeota archaeon
CGACTCAATACCCTACTTTGTCTAAAAAGGAGCGAGAGGGAGTCATTCACGGTAATATTATAGAAATCTTTCACGAGTCAGGAAGAGGTTCCCCTCTAGCGTTAGTAAGGCTTGAAATGGGTGAAACATACTATACAGTTGTCCCAGAAGGGATTTATGTAGGCCAACCAATCCAAGTTGGAAGCAAGGCTACTATAGACGTTGGCAACGTTCTACCATTGGGCGAAATTCCCGAAGGTACCATGATATGTAACGTTGAACTTTCACCTAGCGATGGAGGCAAAATTGCGCGTTCATCAGGATCTTACATAACAGTATTAACACACACACCTGAAGGAACAATTGTGAGGCTGCCCTCAAAAAAAAATCGGCATCTTAATGATCTATGTAGGGCAACTATTGGTGTCATATCTGGAGCAGGTCGAGTTGATAAACCATTTCTAAAAGCAGGAGCTAAATTTTCTTGGATGCGTGCGAAAGGGCACATGTATCCACGAACACGCGGTGTAGCTATGGTAGCAGCAGCTCACCCATATGGGAGCAGTAAGAGGGGGGGACGTAAAGTCACAACAGTGTCTCGTAATGCTCCTCCCGGAAAAAAGGTAGGTTTAATTGCAGCAAGAAGCACCGGGCGCGGAAGAAAAAGAAGAAAGTAAGTTTTCCAAACAAATTAGGCATTCCCGTTCTTTTAATGGAAGTGTGGAAGAAAAAATCCGAAGATATAATTTCTAAAACTAAATATCAATTGTTGAAATCGTTTTTCTGGAATTGGATTTATGTGTGAAACATGTATTCATAAAAACTTATAATTTGAAGTTTATACCTGCGAAGATAAGAGGGTATGTGCGGGTTTAAAGTTAGAAATTGTGGTTTAGATGGTAGAATTGTCACATATAGATTTCCGTGTAAATTATGGCAGATATTGATAAATTGAAGAATAAATTGGAGGATTTAATATAATGTCTAAGAGTGATGTGTACGCGTAGTTATGTAGGCGTTGATTGAGATGAAAAAGGACATTAAAGATAAAATGGAACTAATCATGCGAAACGCAGAAGAAGTCGTAACACCCGAGGAATTGCATGCCTTATTAAAAAAGGGGGGGGAGCTTAAGGGTTATATTGGTGTCGAACCGAGCGGTCTTTTTCATATCGGCTGGTCAATATGGGTGCAAAAACTAGCTGACTTAATAGATGTCGGAGTCAACATGGTAGTGTTTGAAGCAACGTGGCATGCTGCCATTAATGATAAACTTGGTGGTGATTTAGAAAAAATAAGAAATTGTGCAAAATATTTAGAACACTGCCTCTTCTCACTGGGTATAGACCCCACAAAAGTCAATTTCTTAACAGCCGAGGACTTAATGAAAGACTTGAGTTACTGGGAAATAGTAATGAGATCGGCTAAAAACATGTCTCTCTCCAGAGTGAAAAGGGCGATGACCATAATGGGAAGGGAGGAAGCTGAAGCTGAACTTGACTTCTCAAAGTGTATATATCCTGCTCTACAAGTAAGCGATATTTTCGCTCTTGACCTTTCAGTTTGTCTTAGCGGATTAGACCAAAGACGAGCCCACATTTTAGCACGCGAAATAGCCCCGAAACTAGGGATAAAAAAGCCTGTAGCAATTCACACGCCGTTGCTTATGGGGTTAAGTGGATTAGGTCGAATGGACCTTGCAGGAAAATTGAGGAAAGAAAATGAAGTTGACCCAAAAATGTCAAAAAGCAAGCCAGAAACCGCTATTTTCATTCATGATAGCCCTAAAGAAATCGAAAGAAAAATTAGAGCAGCATATTGCCCAATACGAAAAGTGGTGAATAACCCAGTTATGGATATAAACCGGAAAATAATATTCAAGAAAAATGATAATTTAAGTATAGACCGGTCAATAAAACATGGTGGATTAGTAGAAGTACACAGCTTTGATGAACTCGCTAAAATATACATAAAAGACAAGCTTCATCCACTAGATCTTAAAAATGCAACAAGCAAAGCCTTAGTAGACATTTTGAAACCAGTTCGAGAATACTTCAAGAAAAACAGAGAAGCGACAGAGCTACTAAAGGAAATGAAGCGAATAACTGTTACACGTTAATCACTAGAAATTATCAATAAAAAAAAGATGAATAAAATCGAAGAAAATAAGTTAGAAACACCTTAATTTCTTGAAAACAATTAGTAAAACGATTTAAGCATGAAAACGCGACAGAATCACAGAGAAGATAAGACTTATAACTACGTATTCTTTTGTTGTCTTGCACAATTGGTGAATTAACGTGCCGAACTGGGGATACTCAATAACGAGCTTGGACACTGAAAGAACAGTGAAGGCTAGCGGTCGAGAACTTAGGATATCCCATAAAGATGCAAGGGAAGTATGCAGCACAATAAAGGGAATGAAGCTCGAGAAAGCTAAGGTTTTTCTTCAGGAAGTAATATTGAAAAGAAAGCCTGTTCCCTTTCGTAGACACAAAAAGCACGTTGGGCATCGACGGGGACTTCAAAAAGCTTACGCGGGGAGATACCCCATTAACGCTTCGAAAAAAATTTTTGAAGTGTTGGAGAACGCTGAAGTAAATGCAGAATACAATGGGTTTGACCGAGAAAGACTTCGAATAATTCATGCAGCAGCATACCCCGGGATGAAGATTAGAAGATACATTCCTCGAGCCTTTGGGCGGACTACGCCCTATTTTAAAACGCTCTGCCACGTGGAGTTGGTGTTAGAAGAAGTGGAGGAGAGCTAATTGTCTGTTGTTAAACATTTTATTGAAGAAGCCGTTAAGAAGGTAAAGATCAATGAATTTTTGCGAAAAGAGTTAGACAGGTCTGGATATGGGGGTGTAGACATGACGAAGACCCCTCTCGGAACTCATATGGTGATCTATGCCATGCGACCTGGAGTTGTTATCGGAAGAGCAGGAAGAACAATCAAGAATCTGACAAAGATCCTAGAGGAAGCATACGATGTGCCAAACCCACAAATTTCCGTTGCTGAAATTGAAGTCCCGGAGCTCAACGCCCAAGTTATGGCCTCTCGGATTGCCTCATCCCTAACTCGAGGAGTACACTATCGTAGAGCAGGTTATTGGGGATTAAATCAGATTATGGGAGCGGGAGCATTAGGTGCTGAGGTTGTTATAAGCGGAAAGCTACGTTCAGACCGGTCTCGATATGAAAAGTTTCGCGACGGTTATCTAGCTAAAAGCGGGGATGCTGCAATGAAAAATATTAGAAAAGACATTGTGCACGTTCCGTTAAAAGCCGGTATTCTTGGGGTAAAGGTTCTAATAATGCCTCCAGATGCAAAGTTCCCCGATCAAGTATCAATAATTGAAGAAAAAAACCAAGAGAAAACGGAGACTAATGTGGAGGCTGAGGAATAACATGCCAATATTAAGATTGAAGGATATTCGAGAGATGCCTTTAAAGGAACGTGAAAAAAAGATTGCAGAATTACGTGTTGAACTTATAAGACTAAGAACAATGGTTGCAGCAGGAGGAACTGTTGATAATCCTGCTAGAATACGAGAAATTCGTAAGACAATCGCCCAAATTCTCACCATTGAAAATGAGGGGCTTATAACAAATGTGAGGAGTAAGAGATGAGAGTTACACCCCACATACTCCAACATGAGTTTATTGGACTAGACATTGAGGTGGCAAGAAGCCCAAATCCTTACTATGTTGGTATCACAGGTAGAGTAATCGATGAGACACATAATACACTCGTGATACAGTATAATAGTGAAAAGAAAATCATAATTAAAGACGTGACTGTTTTTCACTTCACTATGCCAGATGGAACAATCGTGGAGATCGATGGAAAAGCTATTATTGGACGACCTGAAAAACGAATAAAACGAAGAATCAGAAAGCGGTGGTGAACTGTGAGCTTATCTTTAAAAAAACCTAAGAAGACTTGTAACGACAAAAACTGCCCCTTTCATGGAAGTCTCCCGGTTAGGGGAAATACACTTGAAGGAACTGTTATCCGAGCCAAGATGGATAAAACAGTTGTCGTTCTACGTAACTATATGAATTATGTGCGGAAGCTTAAGCGCTATGAAAGAAGACATAGTCATATACCTGCTCATAGTCCTCCCTGCATAAATGCTAAAGAGGGTGATTTGGTGAAGATTGTGGAATGTCGTCCAGTAAGCAAGACAGTTTCATTTGTTGTTGTTGAGAAATTGGGGGAGGATAAAGGTGGCCGCTAAAGCTAGAACACGCGCATTCCTAGCTAAAGGAAGTCTAGGGCAGAAACATAAAATTTCAAGAGGTCTTCCTCTTGGTGCTGTTGTTAAATGCGCCGATAATAGCGGAGCTAGAGTTCTGAGAATAATTCAAGTGATAGGGTATAAGGGCCGTTTAAGACGTGTTCCTTCGGCGTCCGTCGGAGATATGGTAATGGTTTCGGTAAGAAAGGGAAAAACCGATATGAGAAAGAAACTTTTTCGAGCAGTTATAGTTCGACAAAGGAAACCTTACCGGCGAGCTAACGGGGTTTGGGTTCAATTTGAGGATAACGCAGCTATTATAATCACTCCGGAGGGGGAAATGCAGGGCTCAGAAATTCGGGGACCTGTAGCTAGGGATGCGGCGGAACGGTGGCCCAGAATAGCTAGTGCCTCGAGCATCATAGTGTAGAAGGTGAGAATGATAAAAACAATCCAACCAAGAAAACAACGAAAAAAAATTTATCAGGACCCTTTACACAAGAGATACAAACGGTTTTCCTCTCCGCTCTCATCTGAGTTGAAAGCTACCCACAACACTGGCTCGGTCCAAGTGAGAACAGGTGACACCGTTCGAGTTTATAGGGGAGAGCATAAGGGACTTGAAGGAAAAGTTACCAAGGTTGATACGAAAAATTATAGAATATTTGTTGAGGGAGTAACCCGAGAAAAAATTGACGGAACCCCCGCACCCATTCCAATGCATCCATCTAAAACGATGATCACACGCCTTAACCTCGATGACAGGTGGCGTAGAGAAGCACTGAAGCGGAAAAGCGCTGACAAGGAAGAAGAGAAAAGAAAAAAAGAGAAGCAAAAAACAATCGAGTAGGGAGAGACATAAAAAATGGGAAAGAAGGGAGGTAAAAAACACTTGAAAAGAGAACCTGCTCCCAAGTTTTGGCCTATTCCTCGAAAGAAATTTACATGGACAGTTAAACCATCGCCTGGCTCTCACCCAATTTCACGCTCTATACCCCTCATCCTTATTGTTCGTGAAATCCTTGGTTATGCAAAAACCCGAAGAGAAGCAAAAATAATAATTTCTCAGAAAAAAATTGAAATCGATGGGAAAACTCAAAAAGAGGGAAAATTTCCAGTTGGATTAATGGACGTTGTTTCCATACCTGAGATCGAAAAAGCGTACCGAATTATTCCTTCAAGAAAAGGACTAATTCTTCACCAAATCGAGGGGGAGACGTCGGAATTCAAGCTCTGCAGAATTGAAAACAAAACCCTCGTGGATGGTGGGCACATGCAGCTTAACCTCCATGATGGAAGAAACGTAATCATTCAAGCGAAGGATCCCAAAGATCCTGAAGAAGACCTTTACAAAACGTTGGACACTATAAAGTTGAACATTCCTTCCCAAGAGATTGCTGGATATATAAAGTTAGCTAAAGGTGCGTCAGTAATAATTATTGGGGGAAAGCACGTAGGTAGGTACGGCAAGATATTCTCCATTGAAGAAAAAATGGGCCAAAAACGCAGAACCTTGCTTGTCACGATCGAAGATAGAAATGGAGAACGTCTACAAACCCTCCTAGATTTCATCTTTGTTATCGGCGAAGACCAACCGTCCATATCTCTACCGGAGGTCAGCTAAATATCCGAAGAGGAAATTCACGCAAAATGGCTTAAAAATCCAATGCTTAAACCCAGAATCGAAAAGGTAACAGTCAACATCTCTGTTGGCAGATCAGGGGAACCTCTTGAAAAGGCAGTAAATATACTAAACCAATTAACTGAACAAAAGCCATGTAAGCGAAAAGCTAAAAAAACCATCCGGGACTTTGGTATAAGAAAAGGCGAGCCAATAGCTTGCCTTGTAACACTTAGAGAAGAGAAAGCAAAGAATTTCCTTAAGAAGGCGCTTCAAGGCATCGATAACAAACTTTCGGAGAACTGTTTCGACAACTACGGCAATTTCTCTTTTGGCATGAAGGAACACATAGCAATACCCGGCACCAAATACATCCCTGAACTTGGCATATATGGTATGGGTGTCTCAGTCACTCTAGGCAGACCGGGATACCGCGTAAAGCGGCGGCATCGAACTAAATCTAAGGTTGGGTTGAAACATGTATTAACCCTCGATGAAGCAAAATTGTTTATTGAAGATGAGTTTGAGGTTGAAATCGCGAGGTGACCAACATGGTAAAACAAAAGCCTAAAAAAGAGCGAAAATACGGTAAAGGTAGTCGACCCTGCAGACGATGCAGCTCCTTTGGACCAATTATTCGTCGGTATGGATTGGGTATATGCCGTCAATGCTTTAGGGAAGTTGCCAAGGAATTAGGATTTAAGAAATATGAGTAAGGGAGTTGATGAAATTGACTATGATGGACACCCTTTCAAATGGGTTGACAACTATTAAGAATAACGAGCTGCGAAACAAGCTTGAATGTGTAATCACCCCCGCCTCTAAACTTATTGGTAGAGTTCTAAGAGTGATGCAACAAAATGGCTATATTGGAGAGTTTGAATTCGTGGATGATGGACGCTCCGGAAAGATCAAAGTGCAGCTTCTAGGTCGCATAAATAAATGTGGCGCAGTAAAACCTCGCTTTCCAGTAAAGACAATTGAAATTGAAGAATGGGAAAAACGTTTTCTCCCATCCAGGGATATTGGCGTTCTCGTGATTTCAACACCTCAAGGGATTATTTCTCATGAGGAAGCAAAGAAAAGAAAAGTAGGTGGAAGACTCCTTGCTTTTGTATATTAAGGAGTAAAAAAATGCGGGTTCTTGAAGTACTTAAATCCATCGAAATTCCAAAAAATGTGGATGTGAATGTGGAAGGAAGAGTTGTTACGGTTAAAGGTGAGAAAGGAGTGTTAACACGAAATTTTTCTCACGCTCCTATTTC
>JAGLRI010000065.1 GCA_023136395.1 Candidatus Bathyarchaeota archaeon
TCAATAGAGTCACGCTCGGGAAGGCATGTAATATTAAAGTTGCGGAGAGAAACCCCTTAAGCCTAAATATGGATACACATATAAATTCTTTATCAGCTTCATTACTTCAACTCGTAAGGTCGTTATCTTTTCTAGCTTCTGAAGAAACCTTTTATATATTTACTGTAGTGTAGGAAAAATAGCTAGCTAGCTATAAGAACCATACTTTATATTTTATCGCTAATTTTGAGGTTTTAACCTACTTTTTAGTTTAACAACTTATTGCTTCGTCGCTCATCTTGAGGAATATAATCTTTCTCAATAGAATTTCATCTTTTAATATCCGATTTAATCTTGATTTCATCAAACATCTCTCTTTTAGCTTTGCATATGGGACAGACATACGGTGGTTCTTCGCGGAAGCATACATAGCCACATTGTTTACAGTACCACATCTTCATCTCGATCTTAGGTTTTTCAGAGATCAAGATAGTTTTTTCTAATAGCTTTTTACCAGAATTATTATTAGAACTTGTGTAAGCTCTTAATTGTTTTTCTGTTGGCCTTCGTTCCGGAATTGGCACTACTGAAGTTTTCCCATCGAACACATCCTTCCTGACATAAAGAGCACAGTAGCAGCATCCATACTCCTCCACATCGAGATCTCGATAGTCGCAGGGGCATATTATGTCTCTATCAAACTCAAATGTACCCGAGGAAAGTCTACATGGACACAGGGGATAACCATACCGATCTTCGTTTTGTTTAAGTCCCTCAAGAAGATCATCTAAAAACTTAAAGTCAGGATTTAGATAATATCCGTGACTTTTTGCATCACTTTCAGCCCTCTGTTTTACTTTTTTTAAGGTTATCAAATCTCTAAAACCTTCCTAATCCTGTCTTCATTATAACCAGTGATCAAAATAGTATCATCTACAATTATTGTAGGATAGCTTAAACGTCCTCGACGACTCAAAATATCGCTTCTTATTTTTTCTCGCTCTTCCCTACTACACAAATCTAGATCAATATACTCATATTCAATGTTGTGATCTCTAAGAAATCTCTTCGCTCGTTTACACCATGCACAGCTGCTTAAGGCATACATAAGAACTCGATGTTTTTTATTTATACCTGGAACCTTTATGACGTTCATATTTTATTTCACTTTTTATTAATAATACTTAGAAATTAACTCTTTAAGCTTCATAACTGCATCTGTAAAATCTTCAGGGGTAATCATTGGCGTTTGAATCTTATTTTTTCCAAAAAAACCGCGAACTTTTTCAAGGATCTCCTCACGGTTCAAAGCTGCACCCTTTAATTTTGACTCAAGCTTCGAAAGTTTCCCTTCTGGTACCATAAAGAAATCTCCTGAAAACAGAATTTCCAGAATCTTGTCCCCAACGAGTTCAGCCCTTACCCTAATTAACTTCTTTGCTTTATGGTCTACTTCAACTATCCTAACGCCTTCAGCAACTTTTACAACCCTTTCTTTTGAGAGTTCGGTATGCCTTAGTTTTACCCTATTCAACCATTCGTTTGAGAGATGTTTAGGTTTAATCTCTTCCTCCCAAATTTTTTTCTCTACATCACTGGGTTGTGATGGAATTAACTGAATCTTTAAAAGTTTCTCGTAACCTTCAACCAACAATTCTTTGATTCTCTTTACCGGAGGAGTGTAACCTAGCTCCTTTTTGAGAGATGTAACCCACTCCCTCATGCTCTTAACCATTTTATCCCTGAACTTTTCACTTGGGACCTTTAAAACATTGGCCATCGAATCATAATCTAGATCGAGTATTATGTTTCCAACAAGGATAGTGGTATCTGCACCAAAATCTCCAGCCCCATTCCCAGATATTTTTCTCTCGTTTACAATGACATCATTAATTGGCTTAAACTCCGCTGGCAAACCAAGCTTACGATAAACATAAACTGTCACCCCCAAAAGTTTTTTAAAAAGATTTTCAACTGTCAAAGGAATAGCTTTGCCTTCTTTTCTTGCAACAACTTGATAGAATACTTGATTACTATCAAGGTATGTTGCACCACCTCCTTGGGATCTTCTGATGATCTGAAGGTTTTTACTGCTACAAAACTCAACATCAATCTCTTTCTCCAGTATTTGATGAAAACCAATGCACGCATAGGGGCTTGAAGGCTGACATAAAATGATCGTGTTTGGTGCCAAATCTCTATCTACAGCTGTTGCTACAGCCTCATAGAATGCTTGTGCCTTTAATGGGGGTGTGAGTCCCAAATCTATTAATCGCCATACTTCTGTCATGACATCTATTCTCTAAAGCCAAGATGTCTTAAAGTCTTTTTACTTTTTATAAGATTAGAAGATATTTGAATTAGAAAAAAGGTCGATAATTCTATCTTTGTTATGGATTTTTTTCGTCTAAAAGTTTAGTGTTATGTATTTTCGATACTATGCTATTAATAACAAGAATATATTTGAGAACAACAAACAGGGGAGAATGTGGTGGTAACACCAAACGACTCAGCTAACTTGATGGCCTCCTCTGTTGGAAACGCGATAGCGTTCACTCCCGATTTTACTGCTAACAAATCTGTTTTAATTCTATGTTTCCCCCTTGGACGCATGCAACCTAAAACCACGGGCGTGTCGGGTAGTAAAATTTTTGCTGCAATGACAACTCTGGAGATATCCTCTGGTGTTGGAGGGGGAACGTTCTCCATTACGGTGCCCTTGATAGGTATAAATGCGATTATAATGACTGCGGCGGGGTTATATTTCGAGATCATCTTAAGTGATTGAAACTCACCTTTGAGTTTTCCGTAGTGTAGTCCAGCAAGTACGTGCGGAACAAAAGGAATTCCCGACTCTGATAATGTTCTAAGAGATTTATCATAATCTTCTACCCTAATATTCAGCTGATAAACTTCATTTATGGTTTCATTTGATCCGATTACATCAATTAAGGCAGCATCAACACCTGCATCCCTTAATTTTTTCGCTGTTCGGTCATTAATTAAACCTGTGTGTACCACAATCGTCAATCCTAAGTCTCTTTTTATCTGGCTGATGGTTTCAATATACTTTTCAATCGGAACCGAGCCATCTGGTAAACATCCACCACTAAGCAGGAAACCGCTGCTCCCTTTATCTTTAAGACTCCTGCAAACATCGATCAACTCAGTCGGTGTGAAAATGGGAATCATCGTCTTCAGAATCTTTCCTTGACAGTGTTTGCACTTTAAAGTGCAAGAAGATCCAGTTATCGATATTGAGGGAAAAACATTTGGTGAAGCGGTGAACTGGGAAGACTTGAATTGCACAAAGCTTGGAGCGTAGAACCGGATCCTCTTCCCAAAACGTTTCCAACTTAATTCTCTAGTATTCTTCATAATTTTTTGAAGATCTTCCTGGTTGATACGCAACAACTTTGAAGGGTCATTTTTAAAATCGGACATAAACTTTACACAAACTTTTGCTTCTTTATTCAGATAAAACTCTAGTTAAAAAAATTTATTAATACAACTAACCTTTCGTTTTAAAAAATGAAGTGGTTGCATTGTCACGCCCAATTAACAAAACTAAAATGCTTGAATATGTGGCTGAATTAAATTGGGATAATCAAAGCGGAGGAGAGATCAATATCAGAAACTTTCCACCAATAAAGCTGGATACACCGGTTGAGTTTGGGGGAAAAGGAAAATACCCTTGCCCAGACGAATTATTTGTCTCTGCGATTGGGGGTTGTCTTCTTACAACCCTTCTTCTCTTTCAAAGAAAATGGGATCTTCGTCCAGATGCTATACAAATTTCAGTTAATGGAACCGTAGATTATCTTGGCCCAGAAGGATACCGATTATCGGGGATAGAGGCAACAATTAACATAAAAGCAGCAGAGGGAAAAAAATGGGTTTAAAGAAATGCGCTGAATTGGCAAGGGAATACTGTCATGTAACACATGTTTTGGAGGAAGTTATTCCCGTAAGAATTTTAATAAAAATTCTGTAGAGGATCTTCCGTATTTAAAACAAACCGAATGTTGCTCACTAAAAATGTGGATTTAAATACTTCTTTTCCCCACTGTTTAGGTTAAAGTTGATGGTCACTATGACTGAAAAAAGTATAGTGGTAGATGTTAGTGAGCTCAAGTCGAGGTTTCCACGAAATGTCATGAAGCAGCCAGGAGGAGAAGCTATTCAAAAGTGTTTTCAGTGTGCCGTCTGTGTTGCTAATTGTCCAATTCGTGCGATCGAAGCAGGATACAACCCTAGGAGGATAATAAAGATGACCTTGCTTGGAATGAAGGACAGGGTTTTATCTGAAGAGTTCATCTGGCTTTGTTCGGTATGTTTCTTGTGCCAAGAACGTTGTCCACAAGAAGTTAGACCTCCAGAGGTCATGAATGCCATTAAAAATTTAGCTGTGAAGGAAGGGATTATCCCTCCAGCTATTAATAAATTAATTGAAGCTTTCAAGGAAAATGGGCGTCTTTACCCAATCGATGAATTTGCTGCAGAAGAGCGAGACTATATGGGACTGCCAAAACTTTCTGAGAAATCAAATTTTGTTAAAAAAATCTTGGAGAAATAGTGTTATGAAATACGCACTCTTCCTTGGTTGCACTATTCCTTCAAGAGCTTTGAATTACGAGTTGTCAATTAGAAAGGTCGCAGAAGTTCTTGGAATAGAATTAGTAGATTTAGACTTTGGCTGTTGTGGCTTTCCATTGGCGGCGGTAGATGAAATTAAAGCATTTGCTTTAGCAGCTGGAAATCTTTCCTTAGCAAAAAAACATAACCTTCCAATTCTTGCCCTATGCAGTGCATGTGCTGAAGCGCTCACTAAAACTGAGACTTCATTAGCCGAGAGGGAAGATCTATCTAAAAGGGTGAATCGTCTCCTCAAGACTCGCCTCGGACTAGAGTACCGCGGTGGTGTTTCCATTAAACACTTCGCAAGGTTCCTATACGAAGATTTTGGTATAGATAACCTAAAAAAAATAATAAAGCGTCCCCTGAAAGGGGTGAAAATTGCTAACCACTATGGCTGTCATTACATGAGACCGTCTGAAGTCTATCAGAATTTTGATGATCCTTTGTTTCCCGTAAGCTTAGATTTACTTGTGGAAGCGACGGGGGCTGAGAACACTAATTATAAAACCAAGATGGAATGTTGTGGGGGAGCAATTGCAGGAATGAATGAAAACATTGCAATGAAATTAGCGGAGACAAAGTTAGACGATTTATCGAAGATTGAAGTTGATGCAATGGTAGTAATTTGTCCCTTCTGCAGCATCATGTATGATAAGCAACAGGTGTTGATTTCAGAAGCTGAGGGAAAAAATTTTGAAATACCAGTATTATACTATCCTCAACTTCTTGGCCTTGCTTTAGGTATAGAACCCGATGAACTCGGGTTTGATTTGAATGCAACAAGTGTTGAAAAATTGTTGAAAAAGATAGGTGTGGAAGAATGATTGGGGTTTTTATATGTAAATGTGGTGGAAACATCTCACGAACCGTAGACACCAATAAGGTAAGGAAAGCTGTTGGTGAGATACAGGATGTATCCGTAACAAGGGTTGCCGACTTCCTGTGTTCTAAGCCTGGGCTTAAAATGATCCGAGACGCTATAACGAAGAGGGGTCTTCAGCGTGTTGTTGTTGCTTGCTGTTCTCCCCACATGCATGAGGAAACGTTTCGAAAGGTTATTTCAGAAGAGGATTTAAACAGTTATTTACTCGTACACGTGAACGTTAGAGAGCACTGTTCGTGGGTGCACGAGAGGGGTGCCACCGAAAAAGCAATCGACCTTATTCTTGGTGGAATAAACCGCGCTAGGTCGCTAGAGCCCCTTAAAAAGATTGAAGTCAGCGTGTGTAGGGACGTGCTCGTGGTGGGAGGAGGAATAAGTGGGATAACTTCAGCCCTTCAACTTGCTGAGACAGGATACAAAGTGTATCTTTTGGAGAAAAAGCCAAGCGTTGGAGGTAGGATGGCTCAGTTAAGCAAAACCTTTCCAACATTGGATTGTTCACCTTGCATCCTAAGTCCAAGGATGGCAGACTTGGAGATAAATCCTAATATCACTCTTATTACGAACGCAGAGATTGATGAGGTTAGTGGGGGACCTGGAAACTTTAATGTTAAAGTCAAAGTAAAGCCTCTGGGTGTGGACATAGAAAAATGTTTGAAATGTGCTAAGTGTGAGAGCGTCTGCCCAACCGAAGTTCCAAACGAATTCGAGGAGGGTTTATACAATCGAAAAGCCGTTTATATGCCCTTCCCCCAAGCTGTTCCATCAGCTTATGTTGTTGATCCAGAAAGTTGCACAAAGTGCGGAGCTTGCGTAGAGGCTTGCCCGGTGGGAGCAATAAATTTAGAAGAAGGAAACAGAAAAGTGAATCTAAACGTCGGTTCCATAATTTTAGCTACGGGTTTCGATATGATAAACTTGGAGAAGTTGAGGAGCTACCACCCTGAACACCCAAGCTGCATAACTGCCCTTCAAATGGAGAGGCTGATTGAGACTGAGATGACAGAAGGCAAAGTGCTAAAGAAAAAAGACGGTTCAAGGGTGAAGAGCATCGCATACATTCTCTGTGCAGGTTCTAGAGATCCCCACCAAGGGGTTGCTTACTGCAGCAAGGTCTGCTGTCCCTACGCAATCAAGCAAGCTTACCTCTTAAAGGATTTTCTACCATATCTCCAAATCTGGATTTACTACACAGATATGCGGATGTCTGGTAGAGGATTCGAACAATTTTACGGAGAGGCTAGAAAACTAGGCGTCAAATTTATACATGGAAAACCTGGAGAGGCTACTCCAACATCTGAAGGAAAAATGGAAATTTTAGCCGAAGACATCGACACAGCGTGCCTAATCCGAAATCAGGTGGACACCTTAGTATTGTGTCCAGCAATGATCGCAAGCGAAGGAACCAATGAGCTAACTGAAAAACTTGGAATTCCAATGGGAGAAGATGGTTTCATAGCAAGTAAACATCCAAAACTGAACCCGATCTCTACTCTTAGAGAAGGAGTATATGCTGCTGGAGTTTCGCTAGGACCAAAAGACATTCAAGACTCTGTGATCGACGCCAGAGCCGCTGCAGC
>JAGLRI010000066.1 GCA_023136395.1 Candidatus Bathyarchaeota archaeon
ATGCATAAAGAGGCGGGGGTATAACGGCTTAATTCACACTCGAACCAGTTATCTATTATATGAAGTGTCTTAGTTGTTTTGAAGTTGCTGTATTTCTTTTGTTTCAACCCAGCTGAATTTTTTGTGAAGAGATTTTGGGTAATAGTTCTTCCAGTCGTAATTCACTCTTTTTCCCCATTCATAATAGACTCTAGGGTCAATGTAGCTTTTCAGAGACGTCGTTAAATTGTAGTCGCGAGTCTCTTTTTGAGCCTCAATTTTCAGCTTCTGCTTTTCAAGAGCTGTTTCATCTCGAAGCTTCCGATCATCTAAATTCTGCCTTAACTTCCTAATTCTCTCTGAATGTTTGCTTTTCATCTTTCTGATTCGTTCTTTTTGGTTTGCTATCGATTTACGTTTGAGTTTTAGCCTTTTTTCTAAGGCAGCAAAGGGTTTGTCCTGTTTCTTCTTTGCTTCAATTTGTCTTTTAATTTCTGTTAATTTCTCAATGGTTGTATTCAATTGTTTTTCTTGTTTTTCCTTTCTTATCTCGGTTTTTTTCCCGTGGTCAATTATTTTCTGTTTAATTTTTGCCTGAGCTACTTTTGCTCGTTTCTTAAGCACTTTAAGTCGTTCTTTCTTCTTTTCTAATGAAGATTGCCAATTTTTGGAGATGGTACGGCGGTGATTACAAACTTTTGCAGCCGTAAGGTTAGCCATAGTAGCCACGTGTTTCTTGACATATTCAGCGTCCTCATGATCAACAGATATCTTTTCTAGTTTGGTTTCAACGGCGTCAGAGGCGTAGTAAGTTCGAAAAGCTTTCGAAGAAAGCCCCGTCATTACCTCATCGAGAAATTCGCTAACGTGTTTTGAGCCGATGCCGTCGAATAAGGTTGAATCTCCATTCGTTGCAAACTCCTTCAAGTTCTTGGTTATTTTTTCTGGAAGTTTTGTGCTAAAAAAGTGAGGTACACTATCTTTTCCCAAGAAGTTGAAGGCTATAGTTCCATCATTGTTAAATTGAACGTGTTCAGGTCGAAGAGTTGAGGCTCCTACAGTGTCTGCTTCATCAGGATCCTTCTCGTCACCAACTCTAATTTTTAATTTATCAATAAGAAAGCATATGGTAGCAGTTTTTCTCCTTTTTAAATCATCAGATTCAAGGTTTTCCCTAACGTGCTTATGAATTCGAGAAAGATTTTCACCAAATTTCCTTGCTTTGTCAAACTTCTCAATTTCTTTCTCTTGTTTGATGCTGACGGAATCTGAAAACCAGACGTACTTAATCTTCCCGCTAAGTTTATCCTGCCAACGTGCAATCCACATAGAGTTAGGGTTCCAGATGATTTCCTTCCAATTTCCTTGAGGTCTAGGGGCTTCGGGGGATAGGTTTAGAACGATATCTTCTTCTTGGGGGCCTTCTTTCCATCGACCTCGCATTGGGTGTTTTCCGCGACCCATAAAAATGGAGCTGGGTTCAGCAACATAGTTAGATATTTCAACCCTTTCGCCGTCAAGCCATGCGTAACCGTATTTCTCTTTGTTGGCTTCTCTCTTAATTTTTCTCTGAGTGGCTAATTTTTTCTTTTCTTCTCTAGATAGATTTGTCTTTTGTTCCCGCTCTTTTTCGACAATTGTTAGAATCTCCGAGTAGTCAATATTTTCATGTTTAACTTCGACCCCCAGTTTTCTAGAAAAGTCGAGGTGGAAATTTTCGATAAAGACCGGGTCTTCAACATAAGGTGTTCCCAGTTTCTTAGCCCAAGCTAATGCCCTCTCTTCTTGTTCTGTTGTTAGTTTAATCTCTCTACCATTTACCTTGATACCGAGTTCTTTTCCTTCATATCGAGGGGGAATTAGAACACCATTATGGTGAAGTCTTTCCATTGGTTTTTTCACCTGATTATGTTCTTATACGGGTAAGGAAGAAAAATTAAACCTTATTCTATTTAAATACGAGTTTGCTTGTAATCAAAGCGGCGAGCGATTTTTATCATTAGGGTAACCAGATTCATCATATACATACATTTTATTTGTGAATAAAAGGCTTTATTACATTTCAACTTGACCAATTCTAAAGTTTATACGATGGGAACCTGACGAAGTAGTCTCAAACGAGGTTCAGAGAAGATAGGTGCGGTTTCTAAAGGTTTCAATTTAATGCATGCATTTTTGGTTTGTTAATTATATATATTCTATATACTTAAATTTTAAGTGTTAAACTGAAATAATATTGTAAGGAGGAGAAAAAAATGCGAAATGAAGGCCGTTTTGTTGTAGATACACACATCCATGCAACTACATTATATAAGCGAATAGCAAAAACAAACAAACTCAGACTGGGAAGTGGATATATTTTTGAAACTTATGACAACTCTTCACTTTGTCTCTACGACATGGAACGATATGGAGTAGATATGGGCATCCTCTTACCGAGTTGGCCTGGCACACTTAACAAGATGCAAGCTGAACTGGTGGATAGATATCCAGACAAGTTACGAGCATGCTGTAGCGACCAGACACTGAGGCTCAAATGCGCGAAAGGTGAAGCAAAATGGACCATTGAAGCAGCTCTCGAAGAAGTTGAAGCAGCACTAAAAACAGGTAAGTTCGTGGGAGTCGGTGAATTCCTTCCAGAGGATTTCACCAAAGGGAAGATATATGGCGTGAGGGAACGCTTGGACGAATTCCGTAAAATCTGCGATCTTATGGCGAAATACGACGTCGCCGTTTATACTAGAACAAACGATTGCAGAATTGCTGATGAATACCCTGACGTGCCAATGATCATCATGCACGGCGGATATTCTGGTTCTGGATATAGAATGGGACCAGATCTAATACGAACATCAAGCGGAATGGCAGCAAACGAAAACGTTTATTTAGAGACAGGATGTTGGCCAGCAGAATACTATGAAATCCCTCTGAAGGACCCAAACGTTGGGGCAACCCAGCTCATGTGGAGTGGATGTGACCAAGGCAACTGTCCCCAATATAACACAGCACGGCTAGGAACAAAATACATAGCACCAAGCGGTACATCAGGCATTCGAAATAAGTGGCTTTTCACACCTAGGTACCAAACCGATTGGTATGGCTGGTCACTCTTCCAAGTACATAAAGTAAGACACATGAATCTTGCAACACAAGACGAATTAAACCTCATTCTAGGAGGAAACGCAGCCAAAATATTCAAGCTACCAGTACCACAACCGAGAATGTTCCCATGCGGAAGACCAGACCTCAATGGTATCCACTGGGAGAAATCCATACCATTCCTACCCGCAGAACAAATCCAAAACCCAGACACACCACAACCATACAAGTGGGACGACCTGGATTAAACACTCCCCCTTTTTTCTTTTTTCAAGAATTTATATTAAACCAATAACTCAACCGAAAAAAATTGTGTTATCCAAGAAACGTTATAATAGCAATCACATAAAAAAACTGTAAGAGCTAGAGATACGCGCTTATGTTAGAAGTGGAATGAAAAATACTCTCTTTTTCAATTTCTAAATGCGCGTGCATTTTTATATTTTTAAAAAGGGCTTGGCATTCCATGAAAAGAAAGTTAGATGATGGAACATAAGCTAAATAAAAGATATGAAAGTCTTCTAGAAGCATGTCTGTATTAGGTGGTCTGCAACTGGATCGCTTCGCCAGATTACGAAGTCATTATAACCCATCATCTCCGTCTTCGTCTTCTCACCAGATGCGACTCGAACCATTAAGTTGAATATCTCCTCACCGACTGCTGTGATGCCGGCTTTCCCCTCTATGATCCTCCCAGCATTAACATCGATGTTGTCCTCCATGTTTGAAAATGTTATCGGGTTCCCAGTAACCTTGATGACCGGTGCTATTGCGTGCCCTGTTGTTGCACCCCTTCCAGTTGTGAAAAGGACGATCTGAGCACCAATGGCTAACATATGTGTAACTGAAGGGACATCCCAACCCGTTCCGTCTTGGAGGTAGAGTCCTGGTTTGGCTGGGTGTTCTAGTCTATTTCTACTGTTTTCCAGCACACCCTGTATGGATCTTGTTCCACCCTTCAGGATAGCGCCAAGGGATTTCTCTTCTATCGTAGATAGACCTCCGTCTAAGTTGCCCTTGGACATGAATCTACTTGGAATACCCCTTGCTTTGGCCCATTTCTCCGAGTTGTGGACCAAGGCATAGATCTTACTTGCAACCCCCTTGTTCACAGCCCTTCTTGCAAGGATGTGCTCGGTTCCAGTCATCTCTATGGGTTCGGAGAAGATCGCTGTTCCACCCGCGTCTATCAGTTTATCGATGGCATTACCAACTGCAGGATTTGCTGCTAGACCTGAAGTGGCGTCTGAACCCCCACACTCCACCGCGACAATAAGATTAGTTATGTCAAAGGACTTCATCTTCTCCTTACTTAGGTCAGTAGCCATATCCCTAAGTATCCGAATGCCTTTCTCAATCGTCTTTATCGTTCCCCCATCTCTCTGGCTGACGACATTTGCAAGAGCTTTCTTTGTCTTATCTATGCCCTGACCCAGAATATCGACAGTTATGGATTCGCATCCATGTCCTACGAGGAGAGTTGCACCCACATTCGGGTTGTTGGCTATGCCTATCATCTGACTCGCTACTAAGGGATCGTTTCTGCATCCATACCATTGGGTGACAGCGACGGCACTAGGTATCGCCGTGGCTATCTTTATAGCCTCTTGATGTGAACAATCACAAGTTGCCATTACAAGCAAGTGGTTCCTTAAACCCACCTGCCCATCAGGTCGCTCATATCCTAGAAACTCTGTCGCCATCTTCCTTTTTCACCTCTTACTTGATCTCCTTCTCTGGCAGGCTAACGCTCTCTATGTTGTGTACGTGGATCCACTCGCCTTTATCGATCGGCTCAGAAGCGTAACCTATTATCTCACCGTATTTTTTAACTTCCTCACCCTTGGCAATCTGAACGAGCGCAATCTTATGGAACGGTAGTGGAACGTCAGTAGTAGCATTTACATTGTCGATCTTCTTCCCTTCTTCAGAGAAGATGGATACTAATTCCCCTCTCTTCAGTACGTTTGTTACAGTGACAACATTATCATTGGGCTTTAGTCTTATCGCCAACTTCAACTTCTTTTCCTCCTACCACTTTTAGTTATATCAAAAGTTATTGCAGAAAAAGGTTGAGTATCGTTCCAAAATGTGGGAGAGATAAAAGTGGAGGGATGCCCGCGCATATACGGTACATGCAAGATTGCTCTATCAATTGATACTTAATGTGCGCAATCCTGTACACGAGTTGGTGAAATATTAGCGCATATTAAAAATTTAAGGTATTCTCGTTTAGAATAGTTCAAGTGTTTATAGATTTCTACGAAGCGTGATACCACCATAGATTATCATGAATTAAGTAACTATCAGTTAATATTCCAACTTACCATGGAATACGCTGTAATCTAAGTTTGTGATGGATCAGTTGCGAGTAGGAACAATTAAGTTAGCCTCTTCTTTTTTTTAAGACAGGACATATTAGTTTTTAATAATTCCTGCAACGTTGACGTCCAGCTTATTTGCCGTCTCTAGGATGTTCTCCCACCAAATATCATCTACGAAGATTCCTAGCTTACTCCTGTTTTCCTGCTCTCGCCATTCAGGCTCGCCGGGATATAAAATCTCCGTGAAACCCGGTCTCAGTTGAGACGATTTTAAGTGGTCAATCATTGCCTCAATTCTACTAGTGAACTCATTTAGTGAGCAGAAACCTGATGGATCGATGGCCATAAAGAGATGACCAAAACCTTCCTCGTCGAGACTGCATCCAGAACCGATGGCACCTGCCAGCGCTTCAATAATTACACTTAACCCGAATCCCTTGTATTCGCTATGAGGATAACCAAAAGCAACCGGTTTCGCTTCGCCTTTTCTTACTGCTAGTGGATCATCAGACCAGGTGCCATCCGGCTTTATGAGCCAACCTTCAGGTGCCTTCTCTCCTCGAATACCCAAAACTTGGAGATGACCCATAGCAACGCCGGTTGTGGCCATGTCAAGGATTATTGGCTTGTATTTCGGTCCTGCTGGTATAGAGATAGATAAGGGATTAATCCCTAATCGTCCCTCAACTCCCCCATAAGGAACCGCTGAGTGTCCGCCGCCCCTACAGAGGGTTATCCCAATCATGTTGCTCTTCGCTGCTTGATAGGAGTACCAGTATAAAGCGCCTATGTGACCAGTTCCTTTTAGGCCTACGCTACCCATCTTGTACTTTTTCCCCTTTTCTACTGCAGTCTTCATCGCTTTATACCCGGCAACAAACCCAAATCCTGAACCTGCATCCCACATTGCTGTTGTTTGAGTGTTCAAAAGAATTTTAATTGGTGTTCCAGGAACTAGGGTTCCCGCATTTATTCCCGCAACATAGCGGGGTATCTGGCGGACTCCATGAGAATCTACCCCATGAAGGCTTGTGTCCACAAGAACATCAGAGACTATCTTTGCTTCATCCTCAGGAGCTCCAATGTTTTTGAATATGGTCTCGGTTAACTCTCTTAGATGCGCTTCTTTTATTCTCACCATGTGACATCGAATCTTTGAAGGGCACATGAGATATTTCTATTTTTAGGTATAATTACCTAAAAAACAGTGAAAAGGGTAATTGAATAGTGAAAAATTGTTTGTAGTATAAAAGCTGAACACGAAGAGTTAGTTATCCTGTTTTTACTGGTAAATTCACGATTAAATCTCACTGCTCATACCAAAATAGAATCTACGTTTCTGATGCTTTCCGCTATTGTGTGAATGATAAGCGGATTTTATAAAATTGAGAACTTAGGATTACGCTAGAAGATCAATTATAAACTTTTCTTCATTATCACGAATAGTGAGCTAAAAGAGGTTTTAAATTTGGGATCTAAATAAGGGATATCTGGAGAGGCGAGGCCAACCGGTCTTGGCGTATTTCATTTTGTCTGGATTTTTCTTTAGCCACCGCATCATATGGAAAAAACTCTTAGCCCTTTTTTCTTCCCTATCCTTGAGGGGT
>JAGLRI010000067.1 GCA_023136395.1 Candidatus Bathyarchaeota archaeon
AAGTGAACTCTTAACAGCTTCAGCTATTACTTTCGCTGCCATGATGTTATTTAATTGGGCTGCTTTACCCCCCGATCTGGTGGATCCTTCCTTCAAGATCAGGACGGGTACTCCACCTGCTTGTGTTGACAAACAAATTCCTCCATTAATTCCTTTTTCAATAACCAATTTATCTAGGTATAAATGTTTTGCTTAATCGTTCGTTTTTTCACGCATGCAATGGAACATATCAGTACCATTGATGGTTCTACTGTGGAACCAGAGATTTCAAGCAATATTAGCAAGTGTTATATGGACATTAATTATTATCACCGTTTTAGACCTCGGACGTCGCTTACTCAAACGTTTGGGTTGGTCGATCATAGAAGGATTAAGGAAAAGTAGATACCAGTGTTTTTGCATGCATGCGCACTGAGATTTGCGGTAGAAGATCGGGATAAACCATGCATGTAGGTAGAAGTTGAACAAGTTTTATATTAAATCGATTGTAGGTTTTTTATCGATCGAAAAGATATATAGCATATCTATTATAGATTTTTAGGGGGGTTCTTTTGCAGTATAGAAATTTCGGTGGGCTTGATTGGAAGGTGTCAGCACTTGGATTCGGTGCTATGAGGTTGCCCGTAAGTGGGGCAGATCATGGAAATATAAACGAAACAGCTGCCATAAGGATGATAAGGTATGCTATCGATCACGGAGTTAATTATGTTGATACTGCTTACCCTTATCATAGAGGGAACAGCGAGAGAGTGGTGGGTAAAGCTCTGCAAGATGGGTATCGAGAGAAAGTGAAATTAGCGACGAAGATGCCTATGATGGCGCGCGAGCTTGTCAAATCTCAAGCAGACCTAGAGAAAATATTTAACGAGCAGCTTTCTAGGCTACAGACGGATAAAATAAATTTTTACCTCTTTCACGCCCTCAATAAGGAAAGTTGGAATAGGATGCAGGATATGAACGCCCTTCAATGGGCAGAAAACAAGTTAGTTGAAGGTAAAATTGATTATATGGGTTTTAGTTTCCATGATGAATACGAGGTTTTTAAAGAAATAGTAGACGGTTATGAAGGATGGACCTTCTGTCAGATCCTATACAATTATGTGGATATGAAGCAACAAGCTGGAGTGAGAGGTCTAAAATATGCTGCTTCCAAAGATTTAGCGGTAGTGGTAATGGAACCAATAGCAGGAGGTAGATTAGCGGTTAAACCACCATCCGAAGTACAAGCCATCTGGGATAAAGCAGAGAGTAAGAGAACATTAGCGGATTTAGCTCTCCAATGGGTTTGGAACCATCGAGAGGTTTCAATCGTTCTAAGTGGAATGAGTACTATGCAACATGTAATTGAGAATGTGGAAAGTGCTAATAGTTCGGGTCCAGGAATCCTCACAGATGAGGAGTTAAACTTAATTTCCCGAGTTGGGGAGAAATACAGAGAACACGGTTTTATTGGGTGTTCGGATTGTGGCTATTGCCAGCCATGCCCTGAAGGAGTAGAAATTCCAAAAATACTCGCCTTCATCAATGAGTTTCATAAAGGGCGAGGAGACCATGAAATCCGACAAAAAGTTGTAGAGCAATACCTCGAAACGATTTCTCGCGAAAAGGGAGTTGAGAAATGCGTTAAATGTGGAGAGTGTGAAGAGAAATGTCCTCAACAACTACCTATCTCTAAACTTATAGAAGAAACTCACTTCATGTTTGAGAGACGAAGAAATGAATAGCGACTAAAAATACAAATTCTTATGATCCCAAGAAAAAACGAAGTATAAGTTCCAAATCCTTTTTTCAGAAGCTGAAGTTGTTACGTACACATAACTTTATGGTGTAATCTAAGGAGCGGAGTATTGGTTCAAGTTTGGTAGCTAGCTAGAGTACGCTTTCATTAATGCTATACATACATTTCTAAGTTTCTTCGGTCATTTCATAAGCATTAATCGAGAATAAAGGTCCGTTCTGACATCTTTTTTAATGGAAAAATTTTATGATATACGAGTCAATAAATGAGTGTAGTATGTGGTAAAGTTGGTTTATGCTACTGAAAATTGTGAAGTTGATGGCTTGTTAGAATCACCCCAATACGTTAGGACTAGTATAGCAGCAGCAATGACCATGGGAATTGTACCTGGAAAATTTTTCCGAAACGCAAAGTTACACTGCTTAAACCTCTTGTTAACTTACAACGAAGGGTGTTCTGGAAAATGTGCTTATTGTGGCTTGTCGAGAACTAGAGAGACAGGTAAAGAATGGAAGGAGCAGAGTTTCATTCGAGTAGATTGGCCAGTGGTCAACTTGGATAAGGTAATCCGTAGCATGGATAGCGAGGGCTGTACTCACGTTGAAAGGGTGTGCATTTCGATGATTACAAACGGGAAGGCGAGAAAGGACACTTTAACTGTTGTGAAGCGGTTACGCGAAAAGATCCCCCGCATCAGCGCCTTGATAACGCCCACAATAATTGATAAGGCTTGGTTATACAAGCTGAAAAGGTCGGGTGCTGACATGGTGGGTGTGGCTGTTGACGCTACAACACCTGAGCTATTCGAGAAGTTGAGGGGTCGGGGGGTTGGTGGTCCTCACAGATGGCTGAAATACTGGGAGACTGTTGAAGAGGCTGTGGATGTTTTTGGTAGATTTAAGGTTGGAGTGCACTTAATATTTGGGCTTGGAGAAAAGGAAAAGGATATGGTTAAAGCTATTCAACGGGCACAAAACATGGGCGCTAAGACCCATCTCTTCTCCTTCTTCCCAGAAGAGAAATCGTTCATGCAAGACTCTCCACAACCACCCATTAGAGGATATAGGCGGATCCAGCTAGCCAGATACCTTATAAACAGGGGAGTGATCGATCTTGAGGAGATGGTATTCGACGAAGACGGTAAACTGAGGAATTACAACGTTAATAAAGAACTCCTTGATCAATTGATTGAGAGCGGCCTACCATTCATGACCTCTGGGTGTCGTGGGAAAACTTTAGAGAACGCTTGTAACAGACCCTTTGCAAACTGCACACCATACCAAGCATTTATGGGTGAATTTAGAAACTATCCTTTCCAACCTAACAAACAAGACATAGAAATCATCAGAAAACAGATTTTGAGTGATGACAATGAAAACAGCTGGGTTTGAAGCTAGATCCATCCGAATGGTTAGCGAACGGGTCGAAAAATGCTTCAAAAACTCTCCTTACCAATTGACTTCCTTATTTAATCAAGCGTTCAAGCTGTCGAGAACCCATTTTTCAGACGCAATCTATTTTTCTGTCCCTGGGATGGTTCATTTTGACACCTCCTTCTGCACAGCTACTCATCCCAACCGTTTCCCAAGCATCTCTGTCACAGGAGAGAAGTGCCATCTTAATTGTGAACATTGTGGAAGAAAAATCCTGAAAAACATGATTCCAGCCACAACTCCAAAAAAATTACTAGAGTTGTGTGCCAAGATCAAAAAAGAGGGAGGTAAAGGCTGCCTTATCAGCGGAGGGTCCTTAAAAGACGGAACGGTACCACTGAAAAATTTTATTCCCGCAATAAAACGGGTAAAACATGAATTGGGATTGGATGTCGTAGTTCATACTGGGATCGTCAATCCTGAATTAGCTGAGGCTTTAGCTGAGGCGCGCATTGACGGGGCTATGATAGATATTATTGGTTCAAATGAGACCATTCGAAGCGTCTATCATCCAAATCTGACAGTGACTAATTTTGACCATTCCCTCACTCTATTAGAGAAGGAAGGAATTCCCATCGTACCTCACGTTGTAGTGGGCTTACATTATGGAAAATTAAAGGGAGAAAAAAGGGCTTTACAGATAATTTCCAAACATAAACCAACCGCCCTGGTTATCGTCGCCCTCAACCCCTTAGAGAAGACACCCATGGCACAGGTGAAACCACCATCACCCATCAACGTTGCCAGAGTGATCTTAGCAGCAAAATTCATGATGCCAAACATCCCCATCATGTTAGGTTGCATTAGACCAGGAGGAAAACACAAGTCGAAAACCGACGTCCTTGCGATCAGAGGAGGAGTCAATGGTATCGCATACCCCAGTGAAGAGGGATACAACTTTGCAAAGAAAATTGGCCTTCAAATTAAATTTTCAGAGGAATGTTGCGCTCTCACATACAAAGACTTAATCACTCAGATATCCCCACCCACAACAAAAAAGAGAGTATAAGGAAGATTAGAAATGAGAGAGTGGAGACTCATAGATAGTGGTCATCGCAGCGCTGCAGAGAACATGGCCTTAGACGATGTGATCATCGGGTGCCGTGCTAGGGAATTAACTCCGAACACCGTCCGTTTCCTACAGTTTGACCCACCAGCTGTCTTGGTGGGTTACCACCAATCAGTCGAACAGGAGGTCCGCATAGAATTCTGTGAAAGCAAGAACATAGAGATCAACAGGCGACTAACAGGTGGGGGCGCTATATTCTTTGACAAGAAGTCGTTAGGCTGGGAAGTAATCGCCTCAAAGTCCGAATTGATAGCAGATCATTCCATCGAGGAAGTATACGAGAGGATGTGTGAAGGAACAATCCTCGGGCTTAAAACTTTGGGAGTTCAAGCGTCCTTCAGACCAAAGAATGACATCGAAGTTGAGGGAAGAAAGATCTCTGGTACTGGTGGAACAGAATTGAATAACACTTTCCTATTCCAAGGAACCCTCCTGATCGATTTCGACGTTGATACAATGCTGCGAGCGTTAAGAATCCCAGTCATGAAGTTGAAGGATAAAGAGATAGAGTCTGTGAAGCAGAGGGTAACATGCATCAAATGGGAGTTAAAACAACTGCCTACTCTTAACGACATTAAGAATGCGTTGAAGGACGGTTTTGAGAGAGCTTTCAAGATGAAGCTTGTCAAGAGCGAGTTAAGTAGTTATGAGGAAAACCTCCTGAAAGAAAGGTTGGACATATTCAAGTCCAAGAAATGGATCTTTCTAGATAGGCGACCACTGAATGAAGGTGTAAGTGTTCACGCCGTTAACAAGACTCCCGGGGGTTTGATCCGCATATCCTTGGCCTTGGATAGAGAACTTGATGTAATTAAGAGTGCACTCATCACAGGTGACTTCTTCGTTTTTCCATCGAGGACTATTTTGGATTTGGAAGCAAAATTAAAGGGCGCCTCGTACAATGAGAATGAGATTCGGAGCATAGTCTACGACTTCTTTGAGACCAGGAAAATCCTGATCCCAGGAGTAACCCCAGATGATCTGGTTAAACTGATCAGTAAGGCTATTAAAAAAATGGAATATGAGTCGCTGGGGATCAGCCTAGAAGAGGCCAATCACATATACGCAGTCAACGGAAATCCGATGAGTATTTTAGATAACAGCTGGGAATTTCTTCTCCTCCCTTATTGTGCTAAGCTTCTTGCATGTGAATATAGGAAGAAGGATGGTTGCATAAATTGTGGTAAGTGTTCAATGGGTTTTGCCTATGAAATGGCTGAGAAGGCGGGGTTAGTACCCTTAACAATACAAAATTTTGAACATTTGATAGCCACCTTAAAGGGGTTTCGAGAAGATGGTGTGAAGGGATACATCGGTTGTTGTTGCGAGGGATTCTACATTAAACATCAAGATGACTTTGAAGCAATTCAAGTTCCAGGTATTCTCATAGACATAGACGACAAGACTTGCTATGACTTGGGAAAAGAGAAAGAAGCCTATAATGGCTCCTTTGAAAACCAAACAATATTAAAAATTGATCTGCTCTCCAAAATATTGGATATCTGCCTTAAAAAAAATATTCATGGGGATGAGAAGAGAGGATGACCCGTTTCGACGTTATAGTCATCGGAGGTGGTCCCGCAGGAGCCATCTCAGCACTGAAATGCGCTAAGCTGGGTCTAAGTGTTCTCTTGATAGAAAGAGGGGCACTAGGTCGACACAAGCCCTGCGGGGGTGTACTTCCAACTGCTTGTGCTGACATCATTTTTGAAGAGCTTGGAAAGAATGTACCCCAATCAACTATGTGCTCCCCAGAAAAACTTGGGCTTTATTACGTGCCACCAAGTGGAAGAAAAAACGGGGGAAACATGAGGAGTCATGAACTTCTTAACATCAACCGAGACTCGTTTGACCAATGGCTCTGCGCTCTAGCTGAAGAATCAGGCGTTAAAATTTGGCACGACACAGAATTCCTTGAGATGCACCAATCAGAAACTATTCAAGTCTTGGTTAAAAGGAAAGAGAAAATTTTCAAAATGACCCCTCGGTACTTTATTGGTGCCGATGGGGTATATTCAAGAGTACGAAGGCAACTATACGCTAAGAAAAGAAGCGAAACCCTACCTGTATTACAAGAATACTGGCGTGCAGAAGGAGACTTTGAAGATTACTTCTATTTCTTTTTAAGGGGATCGGTCACGCCAACCTACGCCTATATCTTTCCAAAGGACGGTGTTTTCGTGGTTGGGATCGGTAGTCCTAAAAGACAGTCGTTACCTATCTCCACCTCCATCAATTACTTTAAGGATTGGTTGTTTGAAGAGTTCAACTTCAAGCCCCTAACCCTAGAGAGGAGAGAGACTTGGGCGATCCCCTATGGATTCACCCTTGAAGGAATAGATAATGTGATCTTAGTGGGTGATGCTGCAGGCTTCTGCAAATCTTTCTCTGGTGAAGGAATTAGATTGGCCATTGAAAGTGGCATCGCAGCTGGTGATGCTATCCAAGAAGCACTTGTCAGCGACGAATTTCTCGCACCAATTTATAAAGATCAAGTTGAATGGATCAGTCGTCTGGTGCATATGACGCATGAATTTGTGGTCAGCCTCACGGATGAAGATAGAGAGGAATTTGTAAAATCTGAACTCAATCGCATCCCATTTAACATATATTAGCTAGCT
>JAGLRI010000068.1 GCA_023136395.1 Candidatus Bathyarchaeota archaeon
CAGGGGTCATTACGTTTGGATGTCCATGCAGCGCAGGAGGAGCTGAAAACTCCATCTGAGGGCCATTGCTGCAGGTAAGGTTGCCCCAGTGTTCTCCTGTCCACACAACTTTTGTTTTATAAGTGAGCACCTATTCACCCCACTTTTCAAAAATTTTGTCAATTCTTTCCGCAATTTCTCGGGCAACTCTCAAAGCGACTTCAATGCCTTTTTCGTCTAGCGTTCGTCTTGAAGTAGGTCTGGGGATTTCCCCTTTTTCGAGTATTTCGGAAACTACGATTGCGTCCACGGTTTTCCCGCTATATTTTTCTATGGCTATCTTCCCGCATCTCTTCTCACAGCCGTCGACTGCTATTGTGGGAAAGTGCATTGCAAACATCCTTTCATCCTCTCCACCCGCGAGAAATAAAGGGAGGCAGATCGTCACCGTGTTCTCAGATCGTAGATCCTCGAGTACTAATCTCGTAGCGACTCTAGATATGGTACCCTCAACACACGACTCGCCGCTACAGGACACAACCCCGACTTTAGGATGGAAAACACTCATTTCCCTGTTTTCTCCTCTAATTCATCCACTTTCTTTGCCACTTCTTCAGCCAGTATTCGAGCGAGCTGTCTCCCGTTATCATCTAGGAAAGTCACGTTACTTGTTTTCAAATCTCGGTGGTTCTTGAGAACATCGATGACTCTAAAGCTTGCTGCTACATTTCCTCCCGAGACTTCGATGTTCTTCTTGGCGCATTCGAGAGGACATCCATCGATGGCTATGCATGGGCGGGTTTTCACTAGATTTCTGGACGTCTCATCACCCATCACAAGCAAGGACAGGCAAAGTGTAGCGGCCGCACCCTTTCTTAGGTCCTCTACAACAGCGTAGGTTGCTTCACGAGCTACGGTTCCAAAGGCTTTTCCAATGCCGCTGCATGGAACTATTATGACTCTTTCCTTACTCACTGAATCAAAACAATCCTGAGACATCGTCACCAATCTCTTTATTTTTTGAGAAGTTCCTGGTCAGCCTCTATCTTTTTCTTCATAAGTTCGAGATAAGTTTCTGCATCCAGTAGATGCTTCAAATCTTCATCCAGATCATCGAGTTTTACACTGCTGATCCAGCCAGATTCGTATGGATCTTCGTTTATCAACTCAGGCGTATCTTCAAGCTTTTGATTGACGTCTATTATCACTCCACTGACTGGAGAGACTATGGAAAACACCGCCTTTATGGTTTCAAGTTGCCCTATCTCGTCAAACCGTTTTACGTTAGCACCAACTTTAGGTAGCTCCACGAAAGCCATATCTCCTCCAGTCTTCTGTAAAAAATCACTTATTCCCAACTTCGCAACGCCGTTCCCGATCTTGGCCCAAGAATCATCACTGCAATAATAGTAACCCTTCCTCACTTTAAATACGAATTTATCGACAATTATTTGATAATATTCCTCTCCAGTCATTCATCCACTTCCAACTTTCATTTTTACGTGTTTTGGTTCACAGTTATAGCTAGCTAGCTTGAGCATAGGAGTTTTTAGTTTAGCGCGCATATGTTCAGCATACAAAAAGCATATACAGCGATAATTAAATTTGTTTATTGTAACACAAAATTAAGGAGCCCTATTTTTGACGAAGGCAGCTCGTTACATTGTAGATACTCATTGCCATCCGTTAACATTAAACAAAGGATATAAAAACGAACCAAGGAAGTGGCTTTGGCCAGTCTGTGAGCCTTATGACAATTCAGCTAGCTAAAAATATTAAAATGTCAATTTATACTCTAAATAATTCCGAGATGAGGTTTGAGAAAATGGTGAAGGTTATAGTTGACTGGACTAAATGTAACGGCGATGGAGTGTGCATGGATGTTTGCCCCGTAGACGTCTTCGAGCTCCAAAAACTTCCAGAACACCCAGACTCGGAAAAATCAGTTCCCATAAGAGAAGAAGACTGCATTCTCTGCATAGCTTGCGTGGTTCAATGTCCCACAGAAGCCATAACAGTGGAAGAAGAATAAACTATATTGCTCCACGTGAGCGATTCTGCATACCTACACCAACCTTTCGCTTAAAGCTAGCTAGTTGGGATTATGGTTACCGTTTCTTTTACACCAGGGATTTTACGTAATACATTAAAAATAAAGTCTTCACGTTCTTTCTCTTTTCCAAAATTAGCTTCAATGAATAAATCATACATTCCGTAAGTTGCACAAGCTCTTTCGATTGCTGAGCTATAGTATATGGAAGCCCTAATCTCTTCGAGCACTTCCATATCTTTTCCAGCCTCAACCTTTACCAAAATGAATGCTAAATCCAATTCAATCGCCTCACATACAATTTAAGGAGCAAAAATACTATCCTACTAATAAAATTTTTGGAAAAAGAATTCTCCACCGTATTTTACGTCATTGACATTTACAGGATACAAATTCAATTTGATCTTTCAGTTTTGTGTATTTTTTTTAGAACAGAAGCAGATTAGTTTTGGCCAAAACAAAGTATAAAACGTTAAGACGTAATGCATGTAGATAGACATTAAATTCAGTCGTTTTGATTTTCTTGATTTGTCTTGCCTAGGGGTGGATACGTGCATGCATAGCTAGCTAGCTTTAGTCCAGAAATATTTAATTTGAAAAAAAAATCTTATTCATTCGTAATAAAAAGATCGATATTTTTATTTTTTGTTTTGTTTTTCTCCGATGGGTAGAACCACTCTTTTGTAAGTCTCATTCACTATTTCTGCTGTAGCGAGGTATATTGCACAGGATCCGCATAAAATTCCCTCATATCCACCGAAAGTCTTGATCAGTGTTATGTTTGTCAAGTCTCCTACACCCAAGATGAGAAATAATAGTGTTAGGGTTACGAATACTGCTTGCAAGGCGGTATTTATTTTAAAAGTTGCTATTGTCATTAAAGCGGTAAAAATTCCCCATATTAGGAGATAAGCTGCCATTGATTTTGGGGAAGCAGCAGTAGTCAAACCTAATGTTGGAAGAAAGTTTATAGCCACAAATGAAAGCCAAAAAAACCCATATGAAGTGAACGCAGTAGCCCCGAAGGTGTTACCCTGTTTAGCCTCTAATAATCCGGCAATTATCTGCGCTAAACCCCCGTAAAAGATGCCCATAGGCAAAATCATCCCTAATGCGTCTGTATCTAGTAGACCAGCATTTACAAGATTTAATAAGATAGTTGTTATACCAAACCCCATCAGACCTAAAGGAGCAGGATTAAAGGATTTAACCATACCCAATCACCCGTTTTTCCTAAGTTTACTCACTGATCTCTTTATAAAGTTTTGTAGAAACCCACCCTTTTTGTAGAATTAGAATTATTCTAAGCATGGGTTTGTAGCTTCTTATCGACATTTACATAGAAAAGGATGAAGAAAAAGTAAAATACGATGCAGCCCTTGGAAGACAATTACCCAGAAACGTAGGGAAGTATAATTTACTAACGCTGTGAACAGAAAGAAAGGGTCAAGGGATAAATTAGATAAGAGTTAAATTTTATGTTGTAGAAGGACGTACTTCTCTTTAATCTAAATAGTTATCTTCTTTGTTACAAAATTGCATTTTTTCTCTTCATTTTTGTTACATGTAACATAAACTGCTAACACAGCTATTTATGTCATTTTGGTAGTACGAGAGTAAAACCGGAGATTGTTGAGGATGTTAGAGATAACTTGTTCGAAATTAGGTAGAAACATCAATCGTAGCTTATTCCTCCTGGAAAAACGCGATTATTATCGAAAGGGTGTGTAAAGCATGGTCGAAACTATGGCGAGGACTAGACTTTTGAAACCGATTAAATGGGTAAGAGAAGATCTGAAGAAGAAAGATAGTTTCTGGCCGACAGAAGAATTAAAAAAGAAAGCGTGGGTAAGCAACGAATTGATTTATAAAGAAGCCGCGAAAGATCCAGTGGCGTTCTGGGGTAAACTCGCTCGTGAAGAGATTGACTGGTACGAAGAGTTTTCATCTGAAAAAACGTATTGGGAGGATCTTCCCCACTTTAAGTGGTTTGTTGATGGCAAATTGAACGCATGCTACAATGCGTTGGACAGACATGTAAAGGCGTGGAGAAGGAATAAAGCGGCGATAATATGGGAACCGGAATCCGTTAACGAACCCACTAGAGTGCTGACTTACTACGATTTATTTCTTAAAGTTAACAAGTTTGCTAATGTCTTAAAGAGTCTCGGTGTAAAGAAGGGAGACAGGGTGGGTATTTACCTGCCTTTGATTCCAGAAGTTCAAATAGCGATGCTTGCCTGCGCTCGCATCGGTGCGATACATAGTGTTGTATTCTCAGCGTTCAGTGGACGGTCGCTTAAAGAACGAATGATCGACGCTGAAGCTAAGGTCCTCGTTACTGCGGACGGTTATTACAGGAGAGGACGGTCGCTAAATCTCAAAGCTAACGCGGACATAGGAGTAGAGGGAACCGATATTAAAAGCGTCGTTGTAGTGAAAAGAATTGGTCTCGAAGTTGACACGGTTGACGGTAGAAAAATTGTAAGATTGGGACTCGATACAGACATGATTGAAGGTAGAGATTTCTGGTGGCACGACTTGATGAAGGATGCAGACAGTTACTGTGAACCAGAAATTATGGATAGTGAAGACACCCTCTTTATCTTATACACTAGTGGTACAACAGGTAAGCCTAAAGGGATAATACATGAAACAGGCGGATACATTACACAGGCTCTTTGGACCACAAAATGGAATTTTGATATGCATGATGAAGACCTCTTTTGGTGTACTGCCGATGTTGGGTGGATCACAGGCCACACCTACAGCTGTTATGGACCACTTTTATGCGGGGCAACCATGGTTCATTTTGAAGGAGCACCAAATTATCCGGACATAGGAAGATGGTGGAACATAATCCAGAAGTATGGTGTAACCATATTTTATACGGCTCCAACTGCCATACGAATGTTTATGCAGTGGGGTGAAGAATGGCCAAAAAAGTATGACTTGAGTAGCCTCCGCATATTGGGCACAGTGGGAGAACCGATCAATAAGGAAGCCTGGATGTGGTATTTTAAACACATCGGGGGAGAGAGATGTCCGCTAATCGATACTTGGTGGCAAACTGAGACTGGAGGTGCCTTAATCAACTCATTACCCGGGATAGGTCCGTTCATTCCAACAGTGGCAGGGAGAAGCTTCCCAGGCATCACTAGTGCCATCCTTGACGAGGAGGGAAATCCCGTCACCAAAGATGAAGGTGGATACTTAGTTCTTAAGAGTCCATTTGCACCAGGCATGCTTAGAGGCGTTTTTAAAAATCCTGAACGATATGAGAAAACTTACTTTGGGGTATATGGTAACAAAACATATTATACCAGCGATGGAGCGAGGTTCTTAGATGAAATGGGTAACATTCGCTTAACAGGTAGAGTTGATGACGTCATGAAGGTTGCAGGCCACCGACTTTCCACCGCAGAATTAGAGAATGCGTTAACCGAACATCCATCAGTGGTAGAATGTGCCGTAGTTGCAACTCCACACCCCATTAAAGGCGAAGTTCCAATCGCCTTTGTAATACTTAAGGGAGAAGAAGGCTCAGATACCATCAGAAAGAAATTGATGGACCAAGTGAATCAAATGATAGGACCAACAGCTAGGCCAGACAAAATCATATTTACCGAAGACCTTCCGAAAACACGAAGTGGGAAAATCGTGCGAAGACTTCTAAAAACATTAGTGAAAGGCGAAAAAATTGGGGATGTCACAACACTCATGAACCCAGAATCTGTGGAGATTTTACGGAAAAAATTGGCTTCAACGAAGCAAAGCTAAACAGATACTAGGTTGGAAAACTCTAATACACTAACTCGTGCATTTGACACGAACTAAATTATTCTAACCTCTAAATCCAAACTGCTACAGGATATCTCCCAGCGTTTTACATGGATTGAGACCTCAAACCGATTGTACATGCATACATAATAAAAAACGAGAAATATACCTCCAACATTAATTTAGGAAAGTTGATTTGTTAGAAGAGTTGTAGCGAATCTACTTCCCTTAGAAAAACAGTTAGTTAGATAAACAAAGCTAGAAGGCTTCACGCGAAACTGTTAAAGAACCTTGTTCTCCAGATAAAGTCGTTAACTCGGTTCTGCTTTTCTTTTTAGCGTGTATTATCATAGCTTTTATAGCTAGCTAGCTTGAGAAATCCCATGCGTAAGAGCACCACTTGTAACTATCAAGTATTTCTATTTCATGCATGCTCTTGGTAACTTAAGTTTGTGCAGGTGCATCTTCACCTATTTTGCCACAAAAATTTGAGTAGTAACCTAAATGGGGGAATCAAGCTCAGATACAGGAGTATGACAAGCAACTTTAAATAATTTAGACGCACACTTAAGCGGATTAACGGTTGAAGTGAGAAACTCCACCCATAGCCCCCTCAATAATTCCCTTATAAGCTTGTGGATCGGCTTCAACCGTTTACTAAATATTGAAAGGAGGTACTCAAAAGAGATGAGAATATCAAACTTGATGGAGAGACAAGTCCTACGGATCGATGAAGACTCAACTGTTCAAAGGGCTGCTGAAGTGATGGGTGAAAAACACGTTGGTTCCCTTCTAGTGACAAGAGGCTATGAGGATGTTGGGATAATCACTGAACGAGACGTTTTGTCCAGGGTAATCGCCAAAAAACGTAGCTTGGACGAAGTTAAAGTGAAGGAAGTTATGTCACATCCAGTAATAACCGTCGAAAAAGACAGTAATGGCGAAACAGTACTCAAAACAATGTATGAGCAGAGAGTTCGAAGAGTATTCGTCACAGAAGAGGGCAAGATTGTAGGGATTTTCTCCACGTCAGACATAACTA
>JAGLRI010000069.1 GCA_023136395.1 Candidatus Bathyarchaeota archaeon
ATTTTTAAATAGTAATTCAATTGCATTAGCCATGCTATCGATATCCCTATAAGTAACAATTATACCGTCTTTCATGTTTGTAATCATAGAGCTAGCTCCAACTCTATCAGAGACAATTACTGGTTTACCTTTAGCCATAGCCTCAAGAACAACAAGTCCAAAGGGTTCATATAAACTAGGTAAGATAAAAATATCTGAAAGCTCATATAAAGTTAACAATTCTTTTTCAGATATCTGCCCAAGAAATTTTATAATTCCTTCCTCAAAAAGGCGGGTATATCGTGATAGTAATGTAGTATGTTGATCGCCTTTCTTTCCAACAACAAATAACGTAATATTTACATCTTTTTTTATAAGTAGGTTAATTGTTTTAAATAGGAAATCTAACCCTTTTACTTTTCTTGTTCCACCAATAAATAAAATATTATGGTTCGATTTTTTATAATCTAAAAATAGAGGGCTTTGCATAGTTGAAAAAAATGAAGTGTCAACCCCGTTTTCTATTATAATAATCTTTAGATTATCGATATGATAGTCTTCAATAATCATTTGTTTCATATTTTTAGAAACTGTTGTAATTATATCTGAAAACTGAATTAAACAATATTCGCAAAATGAATATAGAACTGGATATTTATACCCTAAAGATTTCTCTCGAGAGATTAGGCCATGTGCAGTATAAACAGTTTTTTTTCGTCGTAATTTGGAAATAAATAATGCAACCACAACTGGATAATCCACACCATGAATATGAAAAACTTTTGCTTTGGATTTAATCAAAGTATATACAAATTTAAAAGCTCGATATACAAAACTTTTATTTGATTTTAAATTTTCAGTAGCAACCTCTACTTCCATATTCTCTTTCTTTTGAAGGTGTGAAACTAGACCACTAACAACCCGCATTATCCCAGTAATTTTTACTGTATGATTGAAATTTTTAGAATATTGACCTATTACCATAATTTGATTGGGGGTTGCCATATAATAACCACAAAATAAGGTCTCTATACTATTCATATCGAATAAAAGTTAGGTTAGGTTGAACTTATGCATATGCATCAATAAGGCATATTCTCAGGAATATCTAATAAGTTGTTTGATACCACTTTTAATGTCCCATTGTGGTCTAAATTCGAGTTTATTTTTAATTTTAATTGGCGAGAGACAGAAGTTTGGGGTGTCTGGTTCGCCTTTCCTGGGTGGTAAATGCGTAGTTTTAACATTTTTCTTACATTCTTCATAAAATATTTTTGTTACCATATTAGCTATTGTGTTTACCGAAATTGGTTTTCCAGTACCTACATTAAATGTTTCTCCTGCAACAAGATTTTTTTCTCCTTCTAACACTAACTCGATGGCTTGAATAATATCCCAGACATGAATAAAATCTCTGCTTTGCTCACCATTCCCATAAATAGTTAATGGTTGTTCACTCAGTGCTTGTTTCGTAAACTTTGGGATTACAGTTTCCCAATGTGAGTACACCCCAAAACCATAAACGTTCCCAAAACGAAGAGCAACAGTGTTTAGCTTGTAGCTACTATGATATGCGCTTAATAGTTTTTCACCAGCTAACTTAGTTACCCCATACAGATTCGTGGGGTTTGTAGAGTGGTTCTCGCTTATGGGAACCTCAATAGGGTTCCCATAAACAGCAGCACTGGAAATAAAAACAACTTTTATATCATAGTTTCTAGCGGTTTCAAGAACGTTGTATGTACCATAAATATTTGTTAGGGCAGCTCCTTTTGGATTTTTTTGACATCGCTCCATTCCAGGTATAGCAGCAAAATGAACAATGGCACCTACATCCTTGTTCTCCTTGATAACCGCTTTCAATTTATCGGGATCGCGTATATCCCCAATAAGAAGTTTTAAGCGAGGGTTCTCCTTGTACTTCATTAAAAATTTATAATCTCCTCGCGATAAGTTATCAATTGAAACAACTTTATGTTCCTTCTCTAAAAGCTGTTTAATAAGTGTGGATCCTATGTATCCTGCTCCACCCGTTACCAAGACATTCATTCACAATCACGCAAATTTATTCATCAATCTTATTTACTTTTAATGCTTATCTTTAATATTCGCATGCTCATTAGGTAACCTGTTTTCTTTGCAAGTAAAATCTGGTTATTTTGGTTCTGTAAAACATAATTAACACTGCATGCAAGAATTTATCAAGTAGATATTGTCTAATAGTATAAATTCTAATACTCTTTGAATGTTTCAGGGAGGTACTGATTATCGAATATTTTGTTCACTTACTTTCTCCAAAATACTGTGGGTAAGATTCTATCCTTTTTCGCAGATATCCGGTCTTTATATTTCATCAATTCTGAAAGAGTGATTTCAAGTTCTTGATCCAAGGTATGGGTGGGTTTAAATCCGAGCTTTTTTAGATTTTCATTTGCGGGGTTGTAATAATGTTCTTCAGCTTCAACCCTAGGATTTGGTACATTCCAAATTTTTACCTCGGCTCCAAAATCGTTAGCCGCTTTCACTACGTGTTCGGCTAGTTCATTGACACTGTAACATTCATCGTATTGATTAAAAACCCTGTACTCACCTTCATCAGGTGGGTTCTCTGTTGCTAGGGTCAAGCATTGCATGCTGTCTCTCAAGGCTAGATACCCTCTTGTTTGTTCTCCTTTTCCGTAAGGTGTTAAATCATGCCCGATTACTGCTTGAGCACAAAAACGATTTAAAGCGGTACCCCACATCTCATCAAAGTCAAACCTTGTGAGTAACCTTTCGTCGGTCATTTGAGGAGTTTTGATACCGTGAACCACTCCCTGCATAATATCTGTAGATCTTAAATCCCAAATTTTACATGCGAACAGAATGTTGTGACTATCATGTACTTTGGTTTGGTGATACCATGAACCTGGTTGTCGAGGAAAAGGTAACCTATCTTTTCTGCCATGATATTCTATTTCAAAGAATCCTTCAGGAATATCTATATTGGGGGTTCCATATTCGCCCATGGTTCCTAGTTTAAGCAGATGGGTTTTTGGGCTGTAATGATGTATGGCGAATAGTAAGTTATTAGTGCCTAAAATGTTGTTCATCATTGTAAAGTTACAATGATATACGTCTATCATAGAGTAGGGTGCACATGGCTGCTCACCTAAATGAATAATGGTGTCAGGTTTATGATTCTCGACTATAAGTCTTGTGAAGTCGTAATGGGTAAGATCTCCTTCATAAAAAATTGGTTCTTTACCAAAAACATCCTTGAAAGCTTTCAAACGTTCTTTCATGGGTTTAATTGGTGTTGCACTCCAAGATCCCACCTCAGCAACGTTTTTTCTACGACTAAAGTTATCAATACCGATAACTTCATGTCCTCTTTCGGTTAAATACATGGAAAGAGTCCAACCGAGATAACCATCCATACCTGTAATCAGAACCTTCACAGTAACACCTTTTTACCACTATTCAGAAGTTAATTTATATAAGACTTTCTACGATTACGTGTTGAGGGAGTCAACTATAGCTTTCGAAAAGGATATAAACCAAATCAAAACGATCCTTTCTAGGATGGGGCTTAACGAGTATCAAGCTTCTGCACTAGCAGCTCTTATCCTTATCGGGGAAACAAAACCAACAACACTAAGTAAGACTAGTGGTGTTCCAAGCGCCCGCATCTATGGTATTTTAGAAGCTCTTGCAAAAATGGGGTTAGTTACCGTAAGACCAGGTAGACCAGTGTTATATAGACCTCGTCCCCCAGAAGACATTGCAAGCTCTCTCATATCTCTGAATATGAACGAACTTGAGGAGAAGCTCAAAATCCTCGAAGATTATGCTAAAGACTTCAAAGAGATCGGGGAGAAAGTCTATCTGAAAGGTGAGATAGGTGTACCAACAATCCCTCTTCTACGCATTGTCCGCGTTGGCGAAGTATCTTTAGAGGAAACTAAAAAAATATACGACACAGCAAAAGAGGAAATTTTAATCCTTTCAAAGGCCATGGACTATCTTCCCGATGTATATGAAAACCTTAAGAAGGCTATAACAAAAGGAGTATCAATAAAAATAATGCTAGTAAAATCGAACTTACTTAATCCTGAAGATAGAAAGAAACAGGCAGACACGTTAGAAATGGTTAAAGAGTTGAGGAGTGAAGTCGAACTTCGTTTTTCAGAAGAGATACCAATAAGGGGGTGTATCATCGATCCCGGGAAGGGTGGAAATGCATTATTTCTCGTTGAAGATCCAGGAGTTCCTTTCTTTCTACGTGAGGCAGCAATTACTTCACATTCAAGTGTCGTAAGAGGACTCGGCTTGATGTTCAGTTTGATGTGGGATTATAAATCAAAGAAATTCTAAATTATGTCTTATTCCTTTAAATTATGCAGAGTTTATTACGGGATAGTTAAATTAAAGAAAATAAGATATTTTAATTAAGTAAAAACTAAATTTTAAAAGGCGATATCAAGTTTGAAAGGTGTTATTCTTCATGGTGGACAGGGAAAACGACTCAGACCCTTAACACACATGGGACCTAAGCAATTAATTCCTGTAGCCAATAAACCAATTTCACAGTACGTTTTGGAGGATTTAGTGAAAGCTGAAGTAAAGGAGGTAGCAATCATCTTAGGGGATGTTTATCCGGAAAAGGTGAAAGAATATTACAGCAATGGAAGCGCATTCAAAGCGAAAGTAAGTTATATTCATCAAGGCGAACCAAAGGGAATAGCCCACGCCGTCGGACTTTGCAAGGAATATGTTCGTGACGATCCATTCATCGTGTATCTAGGTGATAACCTTCTCAAAGGGGGTATCAAACCTTACGTTAAAAGCTTCAAAATCTCAAACTATGACGCAATGATCTTATTATGCAAAGTAGAAAAGCCACAACTTTTTGGTGTAGCAAAATTCAATAAAAACAGTGAGATTATAGGCTTAATAGAAAAACCAAAAAACCCACCAAGTAACTACGCCCTAACAGGTATTTACTTCTTCAAACCAGTAATTTTCGAAATGATTAAACAAATAAAATCTTCATGGAGGGGAGAATTAGAAATAACAGAAGCAATCCAACTCCTCCTCGAAAACGGTTACAACCTTGGTTACCACGTTGTAAATGGATGGTGGAAAGACACTGGATCTCCAGAAGACATTCTTGAAGCCAATAGGTTAGTTCTTGATGAACTAATACCAGAAATAAAGGGAAAAATAGAAGACAGCAACTCGATACAAGGAAGGATATCCATCGGAGAAAACACGCTAATAAAACAAGGAGCGCTCATAAGAGGCCCAGCCATCATAGGGAAAAATACTAGTGTAGAACGCAATGTTTACATCGGACCCTACACAAGCATTGGAAACAATTCCACCATAAAACAAGGTGAAATCGAAAATTCAATCATTATGGATCATTGTCTCATCGACGTAAAAGAAAGAATAATAGACAGCTTAATTGCGCCACACTCCAAAATCAACTCAACCCAAAAAAACAAACCTAGTGGAAGGCGATTCATCCTAGGCGAGAGGTCCTACGTTGAGTTGTAAATCGTAATAAGAGAAGTATGGGTGTTAAAAAATGCTTGAAGGAATCGAAATTAAGTCCCTTGAAAGAAGACACGATGAAAGAGGATTCTTTACAGAGTTTATGAGGAAGAATTGGAAGGAGCTCCTTGGGGAAGACGAGATCGTTCAGGCGAATTTCTCAATGAGTTACCCGGGTGTAGTAAGGGCTTGGCATCGTCATCTAAGAGGGCAAATTGATTATTTCCTGGTCCTCAAGGGAGCCATAAAAATCTGTGCCTACAACGAAAGATTGGGTGAGCTCACCGAAATCGTATCGACCGGTCATGATTTTCAAATCGTGAGGATTCCGGGAATCTATTGGCATGGTTTCAAAGTGATTAGTGAGGAACCAGCATGGCTCATCTACTTTGTAAACAAACTCTACGATTACGAGAATCCAGATGAAGAGCGTAGAAAATGGAATGACCCATTAATAATACCAAAATCCGTCAATGGAAGAATAGAAGACCCGAGAATCCTCAAATCATGGAATTGGTTAGCTATACCCTATAAATAATTGATCAGGCAGCCTTCAATTATAAGGAGGGGAATAAGCTTTGAGGATGCTAGTCACCGGTGGTTTAGGTTTCATAGGGAGCAATTTCATACGATATATGCTCAATAAATATGAAGATATCAGTGTAATAAACCTAGATAAGTTATCGGTAGGTTCCAATCCAGCAAACCTAAAAGATATTGAAATGAATAAGAGATACACTTTCGTTAAAGGAGACATAGCGGATAAACAACTCGTTGAAAAATTAAACAGCAAAGTGGATGTTGTTGTCAACATAGCAGCTGAAACCCATGTCGATAGAAGCATAGTAAATCCGTGGCCCTTTATTCAAAGTAATACTGTGGGTGCAATGACCTTGTTTGAGACAATCAAGAAGCATGAAAAGCGTATATTGCAAGTATCGACGGATGAAGTCTATGGTGACATCCTTAAAGGGTCCTTTGTGGAGAAAGACGCACTTGACCCCTCCTCACCATACTCAGCTAGTAAAGCAGCAGCAGACCTCTTTGCATTAGCTTGTCATCGAACCTACGGTCTCGATGTTGTCATAGCGAGATGTACAAACAATTATGGTCCGTTCCAGTTCCCTGAAAAATTCATTCCGAAAACTATTATAAGAGCTTCCCTAAATCTCCCCATCCCTCTCTATGGTGAGGGGGTAAACATAAGGGATTGGATATACGTTTTAGATTTCTGTGAAGCTCTAAATCTGCTGTTAGAAAAAGGTAAAATTGGAGAAATATAC
>JAGLRI010000007.1 GCA_023136395.1 Candidatus Bathyarchaeota archaeon
GGCATCAAGAGATGATAAACGTTTCATGGAAAAATTTATGGTCATAACGGATCATCCGATATAAATTGAATATCTCAAATAATAATTCGTTAGTACTATTTATCTTTTTGAAAACGTTTTCTATAAAAAACGTCTATTAACACAACTATACTTCAAATAACTTGGAAATATATACTGGGAAATATATTAAACTCTGGGGAACTTGATGTCATACAAGCTGAAAAAGATATTCGAGCCGGAGATTGCGGCTTGGATTGGAGCTTTGGCGCCTATTTGCGCCCTCGTGTCCATCGGTATTTCGATAGCCCTCTCGCCTTGGTTCAGCTGGACACAGAACGCCCTTAGCGACTTAGGTGTTTCAAAAGTTGCCCCTATATTCAATTCTGGTCTCATATTGACTGGAATCCTTACGTCTATATTCGCTATCGCTTTTGCAAAAGCAGAGCAAGAAGACAACATTAGATTGGCTGGGGCCATCGTACTTCTATTTATGGGTATATCAACAGTGGGAGTCGGGGTGTTCACCGAAGCCTTCTTGGGCATGCACATTCTTTTCGCTTTCTCTTGCTTTGGTTCACTGATCCTTTCATTCACCCTATTTTGTGTAGGCTTTGTTTTAGAACTGGGAACCAAGAAATTAATCTATATCGCTTCATCTATTACTATTATAGGATTTGTTGCTTGGTATATCATCGCACTATCTCCGATTAACATAAGGTTAAGTGGCGTGGCGACTGTGGAAGCCCTTATTGCTTTTCCGTTTTTTCCTTTGTACATTATTTTGAGTATAAGACTTCGTAGAAAAAAAGACTTAAATCCCTCTTAAAACTAGGAAGAAAGAGCCATTTTCCTTACACCAAATAGCTTATACATATTATATGGTCTCAAATCGTTTTCTTTAGGTTTCTTCAATTGAATATTACAAATAAAACACCGTAAAATCTAAAAGTCTCCAATAGGATGAAGAATATCTTAAAGCGGGGTTTGAATATGTCAACGAGCACGAAGCAGTCAAAATCTATGGAAAGTTCAAATGATCTTGAAGTCATAAATGAGAACGAAGAATTAATCACCGTTAAGCATAGTCAGAATGGAAACATTTGTTCCATAGGAAACACATTCGCTGAAATGTTTCCCATGTGGGCGGGAAGAATCTTGATAACAGCTGACACCGAAAAATGGGCGTTAACAGCAGCAAGAACTACTACTGGTTTTGCCGCTTCAATAATCATGTCCCCCGCAGAAGCTGGAATAGAAGGTATATTATCGCCTGACAAAACACCGGATGGAAGAATTGGAGCATTAATTCAAATCTATCATCGAACATGGAGGGATTTGAAAAACCAAATGAGTTTGAGGTTGGGGCAATGTATCATGACCTGCCCTACCACTGCATCATTCGATGCATTACCCGAAGCAAAGAGAAGATTAAAAGTGGGAAGAAGTCTCCGCCTCTTCGGTGACGGTTTTCAAAAAAGTGATATGATTGGGGAAAGGAAAGTCTGGCGTATACCTGTTATGGAGGGAGAATTCATTGTTGAAGACCGTTTTGGCGCTATTAAAGCAATTGCCGGAGGAAATCTCCTCATTATGGCAGAAACCCAAAAATCTGGTCTTAAAGCGTCAGAAGAAGCAGTAAATTCAATCTTTCAAGAAGCCAACGGAGTAATTCTGCCATTTCCCGGAGGCATTTGTAGGGCTGGATCGAAAGCGGGTTCACTTAAATATAAACTTCCAGCGTCCACAAACCATCCATTATGCCCAAAAATAAAAAAAATTGTTACTGATTCAGAAGTCCCAGACAACGTTAACAGCATTTATGAAATCGTCATAAACGGCTTAAATCTTAACGTTGTAAAAACAGCGATGGCTCAGGGAATAAAGGCTGCGGCAAAGGTCCCCGGAGTCACTCGAATCTCTGCAGCAAACTTTGGGGGACGGCTTGGACCCTACAAAGCTTATTTGAAAGAAGTTCTAGAATTGTAAATTAAAAATTATTTTTGCACGCGCGCAGACGTGTATTAATTATAAACATTGTTTACAACATAAAGAAAGGGTAATTACTTTCTGTTACCAATTAGTGTTTTACTGGATATTTTTATGTAATGTGTAACATAAAGATCTAACTAAGCTTTATATGTGTCCCAATAAATATAGTTTTTTGTATGAATAGTTATAGAGAGGTGAAGAAGTAATGAAGTGTCCTAAATGTGGAAAATCTGATCCCATTCTTGATGGGTTCTCGTATTATCATTGCAAATGTTGTAGCTATCTTTCAAAAATTGGAGAAGAATGGTAGCCTATTGTCAAGAGCTATTACACAATGATAATTATTATAAACTCCTTAAAATAAAACAAAAATTATGCCGTGGGATCGTTATCTTCCGCTTAGGAAGTCGAAGCTTAGAGAAACGGGATACATAACAACTCCATATGTGATTGATGCTCATAGTCATCTTCACCTTCACGTACCTAGAGCTGGACAACCTCCTTTTCGAGATTTCTATGAAGTCTCCGATCAATTACTCAATAGAAAGAAAGCTTGCTTCATACCTACAGAGACTTTAATCCACGAAATGGATAGATATGGCGTAGACAAAGCAGTAGTTAATTGTGCTGCAGGGATGTTCATACCCTTAGAACAATTAGCTGAACTAATACGAAAATATCCAGAAAGATTAATTGGTTTCTGTTGGTTTGAATTTGGCTTCGGTACTGAACCATGGCCTACCCCTGATGAAGCTGCAGAACAGATTGATAAAGCTCTCAAAATGTCTGAATTTAAAGGATGTGGGGAAGGGATCCTTTACTTTGGAAAAGAGACTTGGCCTGAGAACGTAAGATGCTTAGAACCTATGTTGGAAGTGATAGCTAAACATGAGGCGCCTGTGTTGTTTCATAGTGGTCCAGCTCCTTACAAACCAAAGATTACTAAAGAAATACGTAAAAAAAATTCCTAAAATTGGTACCTTGAGAATGATGGATCCCATATATGTTGATGATTTGGCTCAGTTATTTCCAGAAATCCCTTTCATTATTGGTCATATTGGAGTCCAGGGATCCTTCTTTTTTGGTTCATACGCAGATCACGCTTTAATGGTAGCTGCAATGAATGATAATGTTTTTTTGGAAACTTCCATGGCTCCACCCGAAGTAATAGCGAAGGCCGTAGCTGATCCTGCTATTGGCGCTGAAAAACTTGTTTTTGGGTCTGACTTTGGAGCCACTTCTGGCTACTACGTTTATAAAGGAAAAGTCTATCCTTCCTACAAGAAGAGGCCTCACCCAGAGCAAACGGGGTATCATACCAAGCGCGCTTTAGATGTTCTTAATGAGGTTCCAATGCCTGAAGAAGAACGAAGACTAATCCTTGGCCAAAACATGGCGAGATTGCTGAGACTTGAATAACTTTGAACATGTGTTTTCATACAGAAGCGAAAGTAAGCTTAGGTGAAAGTTTTCAGTTAATCCCTCTTTTTTATGAAAGAATTTCGACTAACTAGTGTGGTAATAGGATATTCCATTTATGAACGAAGAACTAGAAGTATCAGTTCTAGAAATAGCATGTTTATGTTACTAGCGCCTGTAGGTTTTTCAGTCTCTTCGTGATGTTCGGGTGTGTGGAGAACAGTTCTAAAATTGCATCCACTGTAGTTATCCTTCTTCTCACTATTCGTTCAACAATGGCTTGGTCTGGTAGCTTAGAGACATATTGCTCGATTTGAGCTGAGTCCACTTCTGCTCTATCTGGATCCGATATAAACAGACTCTTAAAACCGTTAAACATGAATGCTTCTTGATCTTTTCGCATTCTCATTCCTCTAGTTTTCGAGGTTATCTTCGCTAAGCCCTCGGAGAGTTTTCGTGGACCGTCATCTACGATTGAGGTACTGTAGCTGTCTGCGTAGTATTCTCTGAGTCGACTCAAGCTGAAAGTGAAGAGCATCAGAACGAAGTATACAAGCATGCTTACCGCCCCTATTATGTAGGTTCCTCCTCCCCTCCTATCTTCTCTATAGTATCGTCCATAATAAGAGGAGAACATTATCGACCTCCCTACAATGTAGAAGAGGGAGGGAAGAAAGGAAACCAGCATCATTATTTGTACGTCTCGATGTTTAATGTGTCCAAACTCATGGCCTAAGACCGCTTCAACTTCCTCTTCCTCAAGAGTGTTCAATAATCCTAGAGTTACAGCTAGATAATTTCCGGTGATAGGTGATCCGTATGCAAAGGCGTTTGGAATTGAGATGTTTGCTATACCAATCTTTGGCTGCTTAACACCGCTTCTAGCAGAGAGTCTTTCAACCATTCTGTAAAGCTTCGGAGAATCTTCCACCTTCACCTCTTTAATTTTGTAAAGAGTGTTTATCAGGTGTGGAGCTAGAAGCCATTGAATGATGTTGAAGAGAGCAACAATCGTCACCAAGGAGAAGATATTTAATGAAGCGGGTGCTGCCAAGGAAAAGATTACTGCAAAGAATATTGTAGATATTGCTATAATAAAAGATAAAGTCCCAAGCATGGAGACACGAAGTTTCCATAAATTCAAATAATTTCACTCTCTTCTTTCCAATAAAGTCGAACCTGGATATTACTTAAAAACATTTCTTTGATTAAACTAGAACTCATTTTTTCTTGGATCTAACTAGAATGCTCAATACACCCAATTCCTTTATATCGTTCAAGTTATTCTTAGCCACACAAAAACACGTTTAGCATTTCTGTAATCCCAGAATTATATGTGGTTAAGATCCAAAAAGTGGTGAAATGGTTATTCTCCAAGTTCCCAAAACAAAAGCTAACAATCCTATTGCCATCCAAATAAGCACCATTTTTTTAACTTTTTTAGCATTCTCTGGTGAGTAGTTACGAATAAGGGAAATGGATGATAAAACAAACCCCAAATCTGCTAAAACAATTGGGGGGAGATACAAAGCAGAGACTTTTCCAAAGATCCATGGAATGAAACTGAAAATAATTGAAGCTATATTAAAGGAAAATGCTACAATTGAGGCGATTCTCGACCCGTATAAGACAGCCATTGTTTTGATCCCTAGAATTTTATCTCCGTGAATATCCACTATTCCCTTCGTTATCTCCCTTCCAGTTGTTGAAAGAAACGCCATAGTAGCAAACATGATAATAATCAGGTTTAACTCCCCTTTAATGGCAAATCCACCATAAATAAATGGAAGTGCAATACATGCACCGACTATGAAGTTTCCAGGTAAACCCGTACGTTTACCCTTAGTGCTATAATACGTGGATAAAATCCAACCAAAGGCTGCAACAATTAAACAAAGGGGGCTGGTTAGAAACGCTGTTATAAATCCTAACGTGCTTAAAATGAAGGCGTAACCTAACGCTTCCCTCGGTTGAATGACTCCGCTAGGAATGGGTCTAGTCGGTTCGTTTATAGCATCAACTTCTCTATCGTAGTGATCATTGATTGCGTTAGCAGCAGCAAGAAAAGCAAATCCAGTTATAACACTGAGGGGAATCTTGATTATTGTTTCCTCAGTTAATGGAAAAACTTGAATCGACACAACCATTCCCGTAAGTACTGCTAAGCTCAATACCATACAGTTAATGGGGCGAATTAGTTTTACGATTCCTTGAGCCTTTCCCATAATCCTCACTTTAGAGTGAGTTGTGAAAGGGAATAATACACTACTTCTCCTCTTCGGTTGATGACTGCAAGCACAAGTCTTTTTTTTAGGCTTTGAACGTACTTTAACGCTTGAGCTAGTTCTTCCATGGAAACGGGGCGGCCTTCTTGCATTCCAAATATTAGATATTTAGCTGTTTCCTTTCCGTATTCTCCACGGGTATACACACGGAAGTCTATTCCCAGTCCAAATCCTTCCCTCACAACGTATCCCCTGCTCCTCATATCTCGGTATATTAGATATTTAGCCCATGCGTTTTCGTCAATTGATCGAGACTTCTTAAGGAGATCTTGAAAATTCATTTCCTCTTTGGTTGAATCATCTTCAATCTTAACGATCTCCTTTCCAAGCAAGTAGAGAGCCTCATAACAGGTAAGTGCTAGCCCTTCGTCTTTAGGCTCACCATAACCCCTTGAAGAAAATCCCTCAATATCCTCTGGGGAGGAAACTACTAAAATCTTATTTTCCTTGAATACCGCCTTAACTTTAGGTTGGGCCATATCCATCTAGAGCAGCCTTCTTTGATACTATTTCCATTTAATCTTTTTAATCATACAACCGAGCTTTTACCGCGATCATTAGATAGGTTTGTAAGAGTTGGTTTAAAAGAGTTCAATTTATTTAAGCTTTTAGTAGTGTTTATATCGCTCAAATTTTATGTGGTTAAGATCTTCGGGTGATAGTACACCTATTTCAGTTATGATTCCGCTTATATATTTCGTCGGTGTGATGTCGAAAGCTGGATTCATTACCTCAATGTTCTTAGGTGCAATTCTTCTAGAACGAAAGTGAGTGACTTCTTTGGGTTCCCTCTCTTCAATGATTACTTCACTAGAGGTGTGACTTAAATCCATGGTTGAAATAGGAGCTGCAACATAGAAGGGGATGTCATGCGCTTTTGCTAATACAGCGATAGAGTATGTGCCAATCTTATTGATTACAGCGTCCTTAACGATTCTGTCAGCACCTACAATAACAAGATTTACCTGTTTTTTGGCCATGACAAAACCAACCATGTTATCTGTGATGAGGGTTACTGGTATGTTCTCTCGTTTAAGCTCGTAAGCAGTGAGTCTGGCACCCTGTAGCTGAGGTCTTGTTTCAGTAGCGATAACCCTAATTTTCTTTCCTTGTTCCCACGAAGCGAATATAACACCAAGCGCTGTGCCATATCCTACCGTCGCCAACCCCCCTGCGTTGCAGTGTGTAAGGATGACGTCTCCATTCTCAACAAGCGACGATCCATGTTCTCCCATTTTGTGGTTTACCTCAATATCTTCATTGGCCATTCTCTTCGCTTCATTGATAACCGCTTCAGTAACTTCTTTTTTGTCTCCAGTTGTTTCCTTTGCTTTTGTCAGTACTCGGTTAATCGCCCAAAAAAGGTTAACCGCAGTAGGTCTCGTTTTTCTTAAGATTTGAGCTGATGTCTCAAGCTCCTTCATTAACTGCTCTCTTCTCAATGTTTTCGAATGATAAGCTGTGAGGGCTAAACCGAAAGCCGCAGCTACGCCTATAAGGGGAGCACCACGTATTTTCATTTCTTTAATAGCAGACGCTACATCACCACATCCTTTCATATTTAGTAGAATAGTTCTTGTTGGCAACTTTGTCTGATCTATTGTAATCGCTACGCCATCCTTCCACTCTAACGTTCTCATAACTAGACACCGTTTCAGGATGATGTAATATTGGTTAAATAATCCTTTCTAAAATATTGGTTTAGGTAGGTAAATAGAGACATGATTCTTTAGATCACTTTAGAACCTTGTTGGCTTGTAAAAAAAATTTTATTAAATGAATTGTGTTGTATTATGTCAAACAGTTTTTTTGGATATTACCTTGGTTTAAGATTCACTATGGCTTCAACTACGCTTTCTTTTGGTAGTTTGATCTTTTTTTTCCATTCATTCCCTATGGCTATAATCGAGTAAACTCCGGAAACCTCTGCTTTCGCCTTGTGAACGAGGTTGATAAGGGCGGCTTGTGTTCCTCCTGTCTTTATCATATCATCCACTATGAGCACACTATCCCTTCTATTAATGACGCCTTTTGGGATATATAGCGTAACTGTTACACCGGAGCTCCCTAATACATACGTTTCCTCTAAAAACGCTGGAACCGCTACTTCCTTGTATCTCTTTGCTATAATCAAACTGACGCCCAGAGAATCCGAGACCATTGTTGATAATGGTATGCCATCTACGGCAGCGGTAAGGATTTTAGTTACTCGCTTTCCAGCGAAAAGTGCAAGAGCATGGTTGGTTGCTTGTCTTAGTATGTTGAAATCACCAATGATCGTAGTGTTGTCAAAGTATCCTTCTTCATTAAACTTTATTCTCCTCCTAATTGCAGTCTCTAAACCAACAAGTTTTCTCAAAACTTCCAAAAGTTTTTTTGCTCTTTCAATATTTGGCAAGACATGACCCTTAGCGTATCTACTTAATACTGTCACAGGTAAGCCTGTCTTCAAAGACAATTCTTGATAAGTGTATCTCTTCTTTGCGCTTCGAAGTAGATCGAGCGTCATCAATCGAAACTTTAAATCTTCTGCGTGCGTTGTCATCGAGATCATTTCAAATAATATTTATATTTTGGTTTAAATTTTTTGTGGTCGATGACTAAATTTTTGGAAAAAATATGCTCAACCCAAAAAAACTTTCCTTACAGTATATATTTCTAAATTATTGCCTGGGGGTATGAAAAACCACTAGGGTGAAACTTCCCCTTTATGTCAATTCTTTGACCACACTCAGGGCAATTTTTATCCCTTGTTAAATGCCATCTAAGAATCTCAAAGCTAAAACGTTTAATCAATAATGTATTGCACTTAGGGCAGTATGTGTTTTCATATCGATGGCCTGGGACGTTGCCAATATAAACGTAATTTAGACCAACCCCCTGAGCTGTTTCGTAAGCTTTCTCAAGAGTTTTGATTTGTGTCGAAGGGATTTCATTTAGCTGATAATTGGGGTGAAATCTTAGGAGATGAAACGGAGTGTTCGAACCAAGTTTATTCTTCACCCATGATGCAAGTTCGTGTATTTCCTCCATAGAGTCACCGATCTTTGGTACCACTAGGTTGGTGATTTCAACGTGTATGTTGAGTTTCTTCATTTCTTTCAAGGAATTATAAATTGGTTCAACGGACGGAACCGCTGAAAACTTTTTATAGAACTCAGGTCTTCCCCCACCTTTAAAGTCAACAGTTGCAGCGTCAAGATATGGCGCTATAGTTTGAATAGCCTCAGGTGTCATGTATCCGTTCGTCACAAAAGTATTGAACAACCCTTGGTTATGAGCAATCCTTGCGGTGTCGTAAGCGTATTCGAAGAAGATAGTTGGTTCTGTGTATGTGTAACTTATTCCTTGGCACTCATTATTTTTTGCGGCTTTTACAACTTTTTCCGAAGGAAGATTTGATCCCTTGACCTTCTTTTCTTGACTTATCACCCAATTGTCACAAAACTGACAGCGGAAGTTGCACCCTATAGTAGCTATCGACATCACTAATGATCCCGGATTAAAATGAGAGAGTGGTTTCTTACCTATAGGGTCCACATGCGCTGAACAAATTTTCGAGTAAACCAGCGAATAAAGTTTTCCACCATCGTTTCTCTTGACCCTACAATAACCCACCTTTCCTTTAGGTACTTTGCACCTCCTCCCACAAATATTGCATTGCACCTTTTTTTCAGGTAGCTTTTCATAAAGCATCGCTTCTCTTAGCGACACATTCATCTCCTCAAAACATTAACGTTCCACATCATGTGTGGATTTCTATCAAGTCTTTGTCTATAAGAACATGTCTTGCTCCCACTTTTTCACCAGGATATTTTGCGCTTGAACCCCAAACCCGTGCGTATTTAAACTTCTTTGAGAGCGTACTATGTAGTCTCTTGGTAATGTCATTGATTGTTGTACCCGTTTTAGCTACTACTGGTCTGGGTGAAGGCTCTTTGTGCCTCGGTTCCTTAGTGTAAATTCTGATGATTTGGAGCATTTGAAAAATAGATTCTGCAACTTTCTCTAAACCTTTTAAATTCTTACATGAAACAGGAAGAACCTTAAAGCCGTATTCAACAGCCTTCAACAATTTCTCAAACTCGTCTTTAGCCCACAGAAAATCGTTTTTATTCGCTACAATCATTGTGGATTTATAGATGTTACTTTGAAAAAGGGAATGTTCAACATCATCTAAACTCACTTTTCCACTGATTTTTACTAGGGCTGTTTTAATACCATAACTTAAAAGCAAAAGTTTCAAATCCTTGACCGTGCAATTAATCAATCTCCCACCGCCAGTGATACGGATGCCTGCGCTACCTCCCTGACGTACAACTCCCACCTGACCTTGAGGCTTCTCGATTAGAATATTGCTCTTCTCAAGTTCTTCTGCTACCATTTTATACTGTTCAACTGGTTTATTCGATAAGTCAACCATAATGATTAATCCATCTGAATTACGAATTAAACTCAGAATCTGAAGGCCTCTAGCTTTTCCTTCAGCTGCCCCCATCATTAATGCTGGGACTTCAATTAGTTGGAACTGTACGTCCTCATAAGATAACGTGCCTGGGACCGGTCTAATAGTTGTATAAGGGCGTAGGGCAACTTCAGGTTTAGCGTTAGTTAAAGCCCTTAGAAAACTACTTCTTCCAACGTTTGTTGGACCGATAATCGTAACTTGAGCTGCTCCCTCTTTTTCATAAAAAAACTTAGGGCCTCCACCTCCACCTTTTCTGCGCGACTTCGCCTTCTTTATTTCAAGCTCAAGATTCACAATCCGTCGCTTAACATTCAGTCTCAGCTTTTCTGTTCCTTTGTGTTTAGGACAAAGGGAAAGAAATTCGCGCAAAAGCTCAATTTTCTTAGGTTTCGAACGGCAGGCTACAATCTCAGCCCATTTTATTTTCGCCTTCACCGAAAGGTTCGTGACCATAATGTTGAACCTAAATGATAATTGGCAAAACGTCCTTAAAAATTAACAAGAAAAGGTCTCGATGTTTCTTAAACATAAGATTAAATATTTTATCCATTTTGTTTTTTACGAAAAATTTTATAGATTTGTAGTGAAGACTTTTATAAGGAAGAGAAAGTTGAATATTAATAGTTGAGTCGTGGTACATTATGGAGCCAAGTAAAAAACCTTTGAATGCGCTGAAAAAAAGCCTCAATACGCACATTTCAGTCATTTTAAAAAATGGCGTTGAGTATAGAGGCACAATGGTTCGATGCGACGGTTACATGAACATTATGTTCAAAAGCGCTTCAGAATACATTAAGGATCAATTGAGTGCAAACTATGGAAACATACTTGTTCGTGGGAACAATATATTATACATCGCTATAGATGTTCCACGTGAGAAATAAATAAGATTATTAACACTCAATTTAGAGAAGTTTACTTTTTGGTTTTTACACCCTTAACGTAATTTAAAATGTCTTTGATTTTTGTATCTACTTCAAATTTTCGTTGGAAAAAAGTCGTAATGTTTTCAATATCTCGCTGAAGCAATTCCTCCGCATTTACGTGATCCCTATTCACAAATTGCGGCCAATCAATGATCAGAACGTGCCAGTTAGGTTTAAGGATTACATTAAACTCACTGAGGTCAGCGTGGATGACTTCTGCTTCAAGATAAGTTTTTCTTACATTGAAGAGGATTTCTTCTAATACTTTCTTTGGGTTTGGAATCTCATTACAACGAAACAGATCTATGCCTTCAATCATACCCATAACGATCGCATGTCGATTTTGGTTAATAGGTTCAGGAACAGAAATCCCATATGGATAAATAAGCTTCAATGCCTCGAATTCCTTTTCAGCTGCAAGTTTAGATTGGTGCAACCAAGAAATGCGACGTCGCTCAGCGACATATCCACGTACCCTTCTTGTTTGACGAAAACTTATACGTCCTAGTCGATGAAACTTTATAGCGACTCTATTTCCTTCTGATGTTAATGCATCGTAAACGTCAGCTTCCTTTCCTACCCCCAATGATTTTCCGAAAGCTTCAAATGCGCTCTCATTCACGAGTGCGTTTATAGCCAAGCAATCGTAACCCGCTGTATTAAGCACATATCCAATGTAAGCACCCGACCAGCGACGAATCAAGCCCCAACTCTCTACGCGAGAGAGACGATAACTCACCTCTCTCCAAGAGAGCTTTGCAAGCTTGGGAATATTTTTTTCTGGTACATACTGAAAACGATCCATAGCGAGTTCGATAGCTAAGAGGATTCTCTTATCTTCAGGTTCAAGTTTTCTGAACACCTTAACCGCTATGTCTGCAGCTGACATAATAAGAGAAATGTGATCACAGACCACTTAAGGCTTAAGGAATAATGCATGCATGCAAATATCTTCATCTATAACTTTAGAAAGGAGGTCTTCACCGCGAACGTTTATTATTTGAAAGAGACGGTTAGAATTCTTATATAGTCTCCTGTGTCAGCACAGCTGTCCGCTGCTTCTTCCATGGAGTCTAGCAAATCTTTTAGAATCATTAAAACCACCGGATTTAAATTACCATACTTGAGTAGAAGGATTTTTATTTCCAGAAATTTCTTGTCAACTTTGTTTTCTTCCTCTTCTACCTTTTCGGACATTTCTCTAGCCTTAGCATTATCTACGCCTAAATTTTTCAAACTTTCTCTGAGCGTAGCAGCAGTCCTAACTAATAAGGATGACATCTCAGAGAAAGCATCCCAGATCTCTTTAGGAACATCCGTATCGAGAAGAACTAAGACGTTTCTAGCTGAATCTTTAATATGATCCGCCATTGTATCGAGGCGTATAATCAGATCCTTGATATCTTCTCGCTCTTTGAGTGGTAGGTTTCCTTTCGTCAACTCTTCAAAGACGGTTCTTCTAAGATTGTCTACTTCCTCCTCTGCTTGGAACAATCTTTCGATTATAGTTCTCGCCGTCTCCCCATCTACTTCAAATGCTGCATTAATAGCCTTTTCGAGATCGTTTACAGTATCTAACGCAACGGTCATCTGCCGATACGCTATCTTGAGAACCTTACTCTTACGCCGTTTCTCAAACCATATTTCCATGACTGAAAAACCCCATTAAAAATACATTAATACTAATTCAATAAAGATTTTAAATTTTGTTTTCTATCATTCTAGTGCCAATTCTTTGTTTAAGTTTTCGGGGTAGCTATAGACTAAAATATTATTTGGTGAGATGGTCATTGTCACTTTGTCGCTAATAGTAGGCATAAGTGTCTCGAAGCGTAGTGTCCTTTTAACATCAACAAGATCGTCGTTAGCTAATCGCACTTTAAGTCGTATAATGCTTCCAGAATAGAGTACTTCCACTACAGTTCCAGATAGTTTATTTATCATTTTCTTATCTCCTATAGAAGCGAATTCTGGTCTGAAAGCAATTACAACTCGGTCGCCTATCTTTTTATCTGTGCTCTTAGTCATTAGTTGTAGGTTATCTCCAACATCAACTAAAGAACCCTCATCCGTTATCTGGGTTATTATTCCCGTAAGAAAGTTTGCCTCACTCACAAAATTCGCTGTAAATATGTTCTTTGGTCGAGAATAAAGATCAATAGGTGCACCAGCTTCCACGATGCTACCCCGCTTCATTACAATAACACGGTCAGAGATGGACATAGCTTCTTCTTGGTCGTGGGTGACATGAAGAGCTGTCAGCTTCAAATCCTTTACAAGTTTTCTTAACTCGTAGCGAAGTTCAGACCTAACCTTTACATCGAGGGCTCCCAACGGCTCATCAAGGAGTAGAAGTTTAGCCCTTGACATCAGGGCTCGAGCTACAGCTGTCTTCTGTTGGGTTCCGCCACTTAATTCATCTGGATATGCGTCCGATCTTGCGCCCAACTTGATCATCTCCAGCATTTCAAGAGCTAAAGGTCTCATCTCTTCTTGTGGCAACCCTTTCACCTTGGGTCCATAAGTTATGTTGTCCCAAACAGTCATATGTGGAAATAACGCTATGTTCTGAAATACATAGCCTATTCCTCTTTCCTCTATTGGAAGGTCTGTTGCGAGTTTACCACCTATGTATATCTCGCCATTATCTGGTTTGATTATACCTGCTATGTTCTTAATCATGGTTGTCTTACCACATCCGCTTGGACCAATAACGGAGACGTATTCTCCGTCCTTAATTGTGAGGCTAATATTATCGTTTGCCACGATCTTGCCATATCTCTTGGTGACATTTACTAGTCTAACTTCTGGCAATTACACCGCCTCAATCTCTTTGAGGAGACCTATTTTAGGATACGAGAAGACATAGCAGTTTTCCGGATGAAAAGAAATAATGACTCGCTCTCCTGTTTTAAAAGCTCTGAACGTTTCAGAAAGCAAGATTCTGGAGGATATAAGGACATCGTTTTCTAGTCTTACTTTGTATTCCATCGATCCACCGATGAACATTACAGTTTCAACTACACCCGGAAAATTGTTTGCTCCATCTTCACCTGTTGTTTCCACAGATACGTCTTCAAGTCTTACGGCGATGACTACCTTTTCACCAATTTTTTTGCTTCTATCAGAGACACGGATATGGGGGCTACCTCGCATAGCAACGAAAGAGCTCAAATCATCTAAATTTGCTACGGTTCCTTCGATGAAATTGGCACCGCCTACAAAGCTCGCGACAAATATTGATTGTGGTTTTGAGTAGACTTCTTGCGGGGATCCTATCTGCTCTATCCTTCCATTTCTAAGAACTACGACTCTGTCTGCTATCATCAAGCCTTCTTCTTGGTCGTGGGTGACGTGGATAGTTGTAAGTCCTTGATCCTTAACCAATTTTCTGAGTTGAGTGCGAAGATCAACTCTCAATCTAGCATCCAAGGCGCCTAGTGGTTCGTCAAGTAAAAGTATTCTGGCGCCTGAGGCTATTCCCCTAGCGAGGGCTACTCTTTGTTGCATGCCTCCGCTTAACTCTTTGGGGAAGGCGTCTTGTCTTTCTGATAGCCTAACCATCTCAAGGATTTCGAATGTTATGTTTTTGATTCTATCATTGTTCCAATTCTTTATGACTGGTCCGAAGGAGACATTCTGCCATACATTCATGTGGGGAAATAGAGCGAATTGCTGAAACATATATACCGCATTGCGTTTTTCAGGGGGAACACTGTTTACAAGTTTACCTTCGATGTATATTTCTCCTTCATTTGGCTGTAGTAAACCTGCTATTGTTCGAAGAAGTGTTGTCTTGCCTGCTCCCGTTTGTCCCAGTATACAAACGTATTCACCATCATCAATTGATAGATTTATGTGATCTAGGGCAGTGAGGTTACCAAACTTCTTCGTCAAGTTTACTAGTCTAATTAATGAAATAGTAATATCACCTTCTAGTGAGAATTCTAATTATAGCGAGTAAAATCAGGGAGAGAATTATCAAGTATGTTGAAGTGAACAATGCTGCTGGTATCGCTAAAGCTTCAACCATATTGACAACCAAAGCTGGAACAGTTATGTCCCTTCCCATAACGATGAAAGTAGCTCCGGTTTCTCCTAAGGAACGGGTAAATGAAAGGATGAATCCAGTAAAGATTCCTCCTTTGATTAGTGGAAGAGAAACTTTTTCAATAGCGTTATACGCTGTTGCACCGAGTGTTCGAGCTGAATCCTCGTACATCTGGATATTCGATCCTTCATATGCTGCGATAATAGATTCAACAATTACTGGAACTGAGAAGACAATATGAGTTAAAATGATCAGCCATATCCCAGAACCTACCATGTTTAAGCCACTTGATCCCCAGAGTAGGAGAACAGACAAGCCCAGAGATGATGTAGGAATTATCATCGGTACCTTAAGTAAGGTTCTAATGTAGTCTCCATACCGCCTTCTTTCGATGATAAAAGCTAGTGGGATCGATATGCACATTGCAATATATGTTGCAGTTAAAGCTACAATCATAGAGGTCAAAGTTGCTTGAAGCAGAGAATTGAAGTAGTTAGATGGGCCGAAAAGCTGGTACACCACTCCTCCTTCAACTTTACCTGTGTAGGGATCTGCTGACCAGTAAAAGACAACTGAGTTCATTACTATAACAATTGGAACGATCACAGTCACTATGACAACGATTAATGGAACAAAATCTTTGATTCGAGTTAGGCTTCTAGAAGCGAATCTTTCTAACTTCATTAGATTCTTGGATAAGAATGTAGGCAATTGAAATGGTATCTTTATAGAACGACCTCGACGGCTTAAATACAGTTCTAATGGCAGAATGAAAATCCAAGCAATTATCACCAAGAGGCTTCCCATAAACGATGCTGTAGCAAGTTTAAACTCCGAAGTCCATCTAACGATCGCTATTGACGCCGTCGCGCTCACACCTGACACAATAAGGGTAGCACCTGTCTCTCCAAGAGAGCGGGCAAACGCTAAAATCGCCCCTGAAAAGATCCCTGGAATAGCAAGAGGGGACAATATATTTCTGAAAGTTGTTAGAGAATTAGCGCCTAGCGTTCTTGAAGCTGTCTCAAAAGTAGTATCTATTGACTGGAATTTGGTTTCAACAGTTCGAACAACGTAAGGTAGTGTTAGAGCAATATGAACAATAAAGAGTATAAAAGGAACTTTTATAATGGGTACTGTAGCGTTCAGTGGTATCAAACCTGAATTTAGACCTAAGATCCCGCCTAGGCCTGCTACGGTTGTCCACGTTATGAGTGTGGCGAAACCAAAACCAGAAGTAGGAATAACTAATGGAAGGGTCACAATGTCCTCTACGACGCTTTTTCCACGGAACCTTTTTCTTGCGAGGACATAAGCGAGCGGTATCCCAAAAATAAGGTCAAAAGCAACTGTGGATAGGGATAACCGAAATGAGAAGAAGAGAACCTTGAGAATTTGTTTCCAATTTTCATTACCAATAATTGGATTTGCAAACACTTCTAACCGTACTTCCTCCCAACTTATGAAAACATAGGAAATCAGATAGAAAGTGGGAAGTATTACAAAGATGATAAATGCTGCGAGTGTAATCCAAACTACAATTTTGGGAAGGTGCACAGAGTTCTTTGATCTCTGAATCATTTATCCACCTCTAGATTCCAGTGTTCCTAACTCTAACCCAAGCGGTAAAGATTGCTTCCATCACTTCTCCTTTTAATGGCTTTAAAACAGGTACTTGTATTTCGTATTGGACCCCATTTGAAGGGTTAAACACTTCTTGGTCCAAGGGTACGCTGGAGCTTGCAGGTCTGAAACCATGCTTTTGAGCCAGTTCTTGGTTTTCTGGTTTGAGTAGGAAGAAAAGG
>JAGLRI010000070.1 GCA_023136395.1 Candidatus Bathyarchaeota archaeon
TCGCCGTCGCTAAGGTCGTTGACATCTGAGAAATGGTCACAATACCATCCCCAGGCTGGTCTTCAAAGGAAACTTTGCAATCCGGGCTCCCAGAAAACCGCCCAATACCTTACTCGCTATCAGGGAGACAATGACTAAGCAGGCTAAGACTGCGTCTTTAGGTGAAAAGAGCAACTTTATGTCTGTCGTTAGCCCTAGGTTGAGTAGGAAAATGGGAATTAAGAACCTATAACTGATAGAAAGTATTTTCTTTCCCAACTCCTCTCGTTTTCCTAACAGATTAGAGAGAGTTAAGCCCGCTAAGAACCCACCAACCATGGCATGAACCCCTATCAGTTCCGCCATAAACGATACTAGAGCTAACGTGAGTAGAACTGATCTTAACTCTGCCCCAAACACATCGCTTTTTCCCAACCGAAGAAATATTCCTTGGAGTCTTGGAATTAGAATGAAAATGATGGCTAAGAAGAATAACAAGGCGATTGGAAAAAGCGGTAGAGGTATTGGAGAGATAGGTGTTTTTGCTTGAAGTAAAATTGCGAGAAGGACCAGACTCGTTACGTCTTCAATAAATATTGTAGCAGTTATCGTTGACTTAATTTTTGATTCGACCTCCAATTCTTTTAGCAGTGGAATGATTATGCCAACAGAAGATGAACTAAAGCAAGTCCCTAAAATTAATGATGCAAAGACATCCAACCCCAAACCAATCCCGAGGAGGCATCCCGTGGCAAAAGGGACGCAAAAGTTCAGCACAGTATAAAAGACCGTTTCTTTACCCGCTTCCCTTAAAAAGGAAATCTTTGTGTCCAATCCAGCTGTGAACATAAGAAAAATGAGCCCCAAGCTTGAGAGGAAAATCATAGCCTCCTCCGGATGAATCACTCCCAAACCATACGGTCCCAAAAGCATACCCGTAAATATGACTGCGGTGACCCAAGGTATCCGAAATTTTCTAAGCATCTCTGGGAGAAGGAATGCCGCAGCGATCCAAATCAAGAACAGGGGCAAATAGTCCATTCTACATGCTCTCCTTCTTCCTTTTCTACTTTTTTTCTCTCAGGCACTTCATGCAGAAACAAATATCTTTTATCTTCTTTCAAAATGGGATATTCTTGATCATTATTTTTTTTTCATGCGTTTTCCATTAAATGCCCTGTAGATATTTAAAGAATGTTACCATCCAGAGATATTTCATGCATAATGTTCGATGCGTGCGCGGATGATTTTTAAAACTTTAGAAATCTATTTTCTTAACTTTGGCATTGTGCTAAAAACTAATTGAGGTTTAAACACGCTGATTGTATCAAGTTGGTTTAGAAAGCCTATTATTGTTTTGTTGAACTCCTTGGGCTTTTCCAGATGGGGGCAGTGTCCTGCATCCTCAATAACTTGTAGATTGGAGTTCCTGATGTTTTGGTGTAGCAATAAAGCTAAGTCTACCGGGAGCATTCTGTCTTTGCTACCGTGGATGATGAGGGTGGGTGCAGTTATTTCGGCGAGTCTGTTGATGACATCGAACTCCACCATTGCCACCATGATCTGGAGTAGAGCCTTGATGTTAAGATCTTTGAGAAGAACTTGGGTGCACCATGAGACCATGTTTTTATCTGGTTTCTTGCCTGTAGCTAGGAGATGCACCAGCAGGGCGGCGACGCCTCTCCTGCTGTTCAATTTATTGATGAAGACCAGTAATCCCTCTAAAAAAAACGTGTGAGACTTCACAAGGGGTAGAAATCTTCGGGGATCAGGGATCCAATGATAAGGAATCGAGGGCAGAAATCCGAGGGAGGGCATCACCCTCGCAGTGGGAGATGTGTCTACTAAAATGAGTGCGGACAGATTATTGGGGTGGTCAAGGGCATACTGAAGGGACACCATTCCTCCCAAGGACCAGCCGACTAAAACAGGATCCTCTACTCCTAACATGTTAATGACCGCATCAAGAACTGCCGATAACATATTTAGACTTGAATGCTTTGGGAGACAGCTGGATCGTCCGTGACCTGGCAAGTCCACCATAAGCAGTCTATACTCTGTGGATAGCGCTGGAACCTGTCTGACCCACCACTCGGAGCTTGCAGCCCAACCATGAACAAAAACAAGCTGTTTACCACTAGTCTTTCCAACCCATCTATAATGTATCTTTATGCCATGAACGTTCAGTACGGGCATTAAGTATCCTCCTACAGTGTGTGTCCTCGATAGATCCTTCGCTATAGTATTCGTAATTACTTTATGAAGTGTAAAACTGGATTAGCAATTCGATAAAGCTTTAGACAATGATCTCTGCACGCGCACTGATTCTCTATCCTTTCAAAAAAATATATACGTGCAGAAAGATGTAAGTTAAAACGTGATGTCTCTCTCGTTTTTTAATGTGACAAACCATCCACTCAAGACATTGTTGTGATGGTTAATGATTTGTTGGGCTCTCAAAAGTGGAGAGTCCCAAGTGTTATGTGCATCCTTAACTAGGATGACTTGATAACCAAGACTAAACGCTCGACGGCAAGTTGTATCTATACAATACTCAGTCTGCAAACCTGCAATGATCAGTTTCTTGATTCCCTTAGACTCTAGTTCAAGTTGTAAATCCGTTCTGTAAAAGCCATCAGGAGTTTGCTTTTGAATTACTACGTCTCCTTCGTCAGGAGTGATAGAATGGTGGATTTTCCATCCTGGAGTACCATATTCATCTGGATCCCCACTACCACCATTATTTTGGACATAGACTATCGGGATTTGCGCGGAATGTCCCTTAGTGATTAAGCTCTTTACTTTTACGAGCAGTTCATTCCCATTATGAATGGGATTTGATTCTGAGAAATTCCCTGTTTGCATATCAATGATTAACAACGCAGTATCAGCCACGTTCGTTCACTTAAACTCAACTACTCATTTTTATCTACATAAACCTTTCAATCGGTGGGCACACCGAATGCAAAATTACATACACGTAAAATGTAAAACAAAAAACAACTATGCGCACACTACTCATTTTTATATTCCTTTAACGCATAAGCAACTTCTTCGATACGGTAAATATCTTGGTTAAGGCATAGTAAAAGGAACTTTTCCCATTTTATCCGCTTCTGACTCTTTTGAGAATCGGATTCACTATCAAAATCTAGTGAAAAAACCCCTGCATTAGAGTAAATTCGCTCATGAGATTGACTCGACGTATTATATTCCCAGACTTCATCCACCACCCGTGGCGGAACGATAAATATAATGAAATTAAACACGTTTAACGCCTCCTCGGATCCAAATCTGTCAAAGATATCCTTAACCTCTTCTAAACTATCCAAATGAAGATTAGTTACTAATCGAGTATTGGAATCAACAAGCCGAGTGACATCCACCACAGGAGAACCCCAGAGATACCCTCGTCCATGCCTGCTGACTTCAGGAATGACATAGGTTTTTGGCCTATCTCGTGATCCAGATGTTAATTGCGGAATCACGCGGGCATCTTCAATAGTAATGATTCTATCTAACGAGGAAATTACTCCCAATAATGCACCCATCAATGTAGTTTTTCCCGCCCTATTTGGCCATGCCCCAATGAGAACACCGGCACCATTTTGTATACCCTCCATAAGATATGCTGCTACTTCCAAGGGAATTGTATCCCGTTTAATCAGGTCAACCAAAGAAAGCATTCGCTCACCCCACAGGTTCAACATGTTTATTTCTTCAAGATTAGCATCTAACACATCGACCAGATTACACACCTTACGCACGCATGCAATTTCTTAACCTCTAATACGAAAGAAAAAGATATATCTTTTCAGCGCGTGAGTTTAAATCCCCTATTTTAGCCTGTGCATAAATCTATTTACTTTTTGGCGCTCACATTTTCACAAGCGCGCAGACTGGATCATAAATTGTTAAATATTAATAGGCAACTCTGTACTTTCATATTCTTTATATAAAGGATTAAATGAAGATGAATTATGTTGAGTAAAAAAGAGAAGATTTTATACGTTCAAACAAGCGGCGTAGACACCCCGGAGCGTCTTTATGCACCGTTTATCCTCGCAACGACCGCTGTTGCAATGGGGCTAGACGCCACGATATACTTTGTAATAAAAGGAGTAACGGTTGTAAAACAGGGGGAAGCAGAAAAAATCAAGTTAGGCACTTTTCCAACCCTGAAAGAAATTATGGATAAGGCAGTGGAAGCTGGAGTGAAACTTGAAGTCTGTGAACAAAGTTGTATGCTCCTCGGAATAGGAAGAGGAGAATTTATAGAACCCGCTACAATAGTAGGTGCGGCCACGCTCAACGACCGCCTTTTAGAGGCCGACGCCGTCTTATCGCTCTAACGAGAAGAAAGAAGATATCATTCGAAGAATGCGCATGAGCATCAACTAGCTAGTACCAAAAACAATGAAGAGTTTTCGTTTTATCTCATCTGAAATACAGCTCAAGTTATCACTTTTTTTAAAAAAAATATAGCTAATTGCGCGCGCACCGTTGATAAATCGTAATTAATCTTTAGTTGTTGAATTTTAGAATCTTTTTTAATGAGTTACGAAAATAAGTCTTTTAGAGGTTATGTTTTTGGTTAAATTCAATGGCATTAATCACCTCGCTATGGTTACGGGTGATATGGATAGTACCATTCGTTTCTGGAGAGATTTACTTGGCATGCGATTAGTGGCAGGGCTAGGTAGAATTGGGTATCGACATTATTTTTTTCAGCTTTCGGAGACTGACTTGGTTGCCTTTTTTGAGTGGTCAGACGTCAAACCAGTGCCAGAAAAAGACCACGGTAAACCAGTGAAGGGACCGTTTATTTTCGATCATGTTTCGTTTGGAGTTGAAACAGAAGAGGAATTATGGGAGTTGAAGGATAAGCTTGAAGCTGCGGGCTTTGAGGTTTCGGATGTCATTGACCACGGGTTCATTCATTCCATTTACTCCTTTGATCCGAATGGAATTCCTATTGAATTCAGCGTCAATGTTCCAGGACGAGATATACGAAGAAATCCCACGATGGTAGATGCCGCCCCATCTACTGTGACGTTAGAAGGATCCGAACCCATCCCCGATAAATGGCCCGTCGTTAAAACACCTACCCCGAAAACAATGAGGAAGGCATATCCAGGCGCAGGCAGCGAACTCTTTCATGGAACAAGGAAAAACGAGTAAAGCATCCCCACTTTTTACTGCATAACAAACTAACGAATTTTGTTACGCGTGCATGCTATGCCCTATGGTGCATCATTTATGATGTCAGTTAAGATATCCCATCACTTTGCTTCCTTTAGTTCAACTTTTCTGGCTACTCGCGATAATGGATGGCCTTTAGCCTTCAGCTCTAGTGTGTTAAACCAACCGAAGGGTGTTCTAATAACCTTAAATCCGCGTTCAACTAGTTCTCCTTCAGTAAGTTTTAAAGTTTCGACGGCTATGTCTGGTCTGCTCAGATCTGCGAAAAGATGTGCGAAGGGATGAAGGACTATCGTATTCACTTTTACCTGACGTGCCAGCTTAGTTATTTCGTCTGCGGCTTTTTTTGATACGTTTCTAGGGCTGAGTTCATCTTTTTTCTCTACGCTGGTAAGTATGATTAGTGCTTCATTTACTTGTGTGGTTTTGGAGGTGGGGTCATAGTTTTCAACGATCTTTGACCGTCCTTTTTTGGTGATCGTGCTACTGAACTGGTCGACGTGAACCATTAACATTCTCACCTCATCTCCCTCCTGAACTACTCTTTCGCGCGTACATTTACATTTTTTGTTTACAAGAAAACTTCAATAATCCAAAGAGGTAATACACCCAATTATGAAGGTTAACTTGAAACGTGACGTAGGCTTTTTCGCGGCGACAATATACGGTATCGGTGTAATATTAGGTGCCGGTATCTATGCTCTCGTCGGAGAAGCGGTTGGACTTGCCGGAAACGCTGTCTGGCTTTCGTTTGTTTTAGCGGCGGTAGTGAGCGCTTTTACTGGCTTGAGTTATATGGAACTCATCTCTATGTTTCCGCAATCTGCAGCTGAGTACATCTATGTAAAAAACGCGTTCAATAACAAGCTGTTGGCGTTCAATGTCGGTTGGATCGAGATTTTTGCGGATGTAATTGCAAATTCAACCGTGGCGCTCGGGTTCGCAGGATATTTTAACGCATTATTTGGTACACCCGTAGTGCTCACTGCGATAGCGCTGATTTTTATCATGTCTTTGATAAATTTCTGGGGTGTAAAAGAATCAGCAAGGATAAACACGGTATTTTCCCTAATTGAAATTGCTGGGCTCGTTTTTGTAGTGTTACTCGCTTTGTTTTTTGGTCATTATAGTTCTGTAAATTATCTGGAAATGCCCCACGGTTTAACAGGCACGCTTGGTGCTGCAGCCCTCATCTTTTTTGCGTACATCGGTTTCGAAGATCTTGCAAACATTAGTGAGGAGGTGAAGGATCCAAAGAGAAACGTGCCAAAGGCTCTCCTCGTCTCGGTTATCGTAACGACTGTGATTTATGTGTTAGTCGGAATGGCTGTTGTCAGCCTAGTCGATTGGCAGAGTCTTGCTGCTTCACAAGCTCCACTTGCCTTCGCTGTATCTTCTGTTCTAGGCAATCAAGCGTTTCGGTTAATGTCTGTAATCGCTCTTTTCGCCACCGCAAATACAGTGCTAGTGGGTTTAATCGTTGGTTCACGCGAGATATATGGCATGAGCAGAGATGGAACGTTACCGAAAATATTTTC
>JAGLRI010000071.1 GCA_023136395.1 Candidatus Bathyarchaeota archaeon
ACTCCACGCCTATAAAGAGAATCATGGATGGGTGGAATTTGGGGGTTCAGGAATATTCAGACCGGAAGTTACGTTACCACTGGGGATAAACGTTCCAGTATTAGCTTGGGGCTTAGGCGTAGACCGCTTATTCATGATGAAAACCGGAATAGATGATATCCGATGTCTCTTCACCCAAGATCTAAATTGGTTAAGACGCAGAGTGATGATTTAGGTTGCCTACGATTGAGATAGACTACCAAGACTTCCAAAATCTACTTGGTATAGACCTACCAAAAGAACCTGAAAAATTGGACGATATACTCTCTTATGTAAAGGGTGAAGTCAAACTATTGAAAGATAACGAACTCCATATAGAACTCCAAGATACTTTTCGCCCGGACCTTTGGTGCGTTGAAGGATTAGTTCGAGTATTAAAAGGGTATCTAAACATCAAGAGGGGATTAAAAAAATATCAAGTTAAAAGTACCTCTGGCGTTGAAGTATGGGTTGAACCAGAACTCAAGAAAATCCGCCCATATATAGCTTGTGCCGTAGTCAAAGGCCTCCAGATCAATAGTACAATCATAAAGGGAATTATGCGCCATCAAGACAAGATGGACCAGACCTATGGACGGCGGAGAAAGAAAGCATCCATAGGTTTATACGACTTTGACCTCATTACCCCACCCCTCCGCTATGGCGTCGCAGAACCAAAAGAAGTAAGCTTCGTTCCCCTCGAGTTCAATGAGGAGCTAACTCTCGAGGAGATTCTAAATAAACATCCAAAAGGGATCGAATATGGTCACATAGTCCGACCGCATTCAGTCTGGCCAATCTTCATGGACTCCAATGATAAAGTCCTTTCTTTCCCCCCAATTATTAACTCCCACGATCTTGGAAGAATAAATGAAGAAACCAAGAATGTATTGATCGAAGTGACGGGAACCCTATACGAAACTGTGCAAAACACTTTGACTATAATGGCTTTATCCCTTGCTGATCGTGGGGGGGAAATATTCTCAGGAAAAATCCATTACCCTTATGGAAGAGTGAAGGAAACGCAGACACCCAAGTTGAAAACGGAAACGTTGACGATAGGTATAGAGTACATCAAAAATGTTTTGGGTATGGATTTAACCTTTCAAGAGATTAAGAACAGCCTCAAAAGAGCGGGTTTCGGAGTTCTAGACTCAGAATGCAAGGAAATAACAGTGAAGGTGCCGAGCTACCGAGTAGATGTCCTACACCCCGTTGACGTGATCGAGGACATAGCGATAGCTTACAACTATAATAAGATACCGGCTCAATGGCCTAAGCTTCCGACAATCGGTGATACAGCTCCTGAAGAAAAGTTTCGTAGTGTCATCCGAGATATCATGATCGGTATGGGCTTCCAAGAGATCCTCTCCTTCACAATGAGCAATCCAAAAAATCTATTTACCAAAATGAACATGAAAAAGGAAAAAATCGTAGAAATAGCGAATCCAAAGATCATAACCCTTACATGCATGAGGAACTGGCTGCTTCCTAGCTTAATAGAATTCCTCAGCAGAAACACCTATGTGGAATATCCGCAAAAAATATTTGAGGTGGGATACTGCGTAACCTTTGACGGGAAGAAAGCAAACAAGACAAGAGATATTGAGAAGCTTGCTTCAGTCACAATCCACTCAAAAGCAAACTTCACAGAGATAAAATCGGTTTTAGACGCAATCACTCTAAATCTAGGCATTCAATATGAACTGGAGAAGACAAAGCATGAAAGCTTCATCGAAGATAGAGTTGGAGAAATAACCATAAATGACTATAAAGTAGGGATCATAGGAGAGATACACCCAAAGGTTCTTGAGAACTGGAAACTAGAGAATCCTGCAGCAGCAATCGAGATAGATTTAGAAAAACTACGTGAAACAACAAAGTGATATAACAGAAAGTAGTGGAAGAAAACAACTTAGGCACTTGACTGCACGTAAAAGGATACTGAGAGCGGCTTCAATAAAGACGCTTCATTATTATTTTGTGGATGGTTTCATTTTTTAATTGTTTAAACACTCTTACATGCACGTTATGCAAGGTTTAATTCTTCATTACCTCCGAGGATTAAGTCCTTATTTCCTTAAGAATACTTTCACTCAACGGTGTCTGTCTGTAACTACACTCGTTGTTTTTATATTGTTAAACTCTAAAAGTGGAAGGATGAAGGCTGTAGGTTGGCTTCTTGATGTATATGTTAGTTGGAAGAATGCTGTTCTATGGTTCAAATTAGAGAGCGAAGAAGTCATTAGATTAATTGATCACTATACACCAGATTTTTATGTAGAGCCCAAAGAGAAAGTTCAGCCAGAAGAGCTGTCAAGTATTCTTCTTAATCACCCGAACATTCTTCATGTCACATTAGATAATAAGTACACCTCAGTGAACATGAAAGTAAAATCTACGGTTTTGCACGTTTACATTGACTATACAAAAAATTTTCGTAGAGTTCTAAGAGACATAGAGAAACTTGGATTAATCAAGGCTTACTATAACATAGACATACTGCACGTTCAAAGATACTTATTCAAAAGGGGAGTTGCTCCCACAAGCAAAGTGCAGATTGAATATGATGAGGGAAACAGACTACAATGTATGTGTATCATCGATGATGAATTAGAGATAAAGCCCCCTCCATTAACTAAGTTGGTGTTTGACGTTGAAATTTACAGCAAGAACTTGACCCCCGAAGTAGAAAAGGACCCGATCTCAAAAATCCTTGTTTATAACGAAAACCTAGCTCTAGAGAGGGCGTTTGAGGGCGAAGAGAGAAGTGTTCTCTCAAATTTCTCAGACTACATTAAGATGGAAGATCCCGATTTTCTGATTTCATTGAAAGTTGAAGCTGTCTTAAGATACATTCTTGAGAGAGCAAAAATTCGGGGATTGACCATTCAGTTAGGAAGAGAAGAAGCAAACACCGATAGATTAGAAAGGCTTGCACCGCATTCCCATAAAGGCAGAGTTCACGTTGATTTAAACACTTTTCTTGGAATCGGGATAGCCGGAATTGTTGAAAGATCAAGATTTACGTTGGCTCCACCAAGATTAAGTGCAAAATGGCCAGCTGGTAGAACTATCGATAGTAGGCAATGCTATGAAGCTCTTAAAAAAGACATTTTGTTATCCAAGACGCGAAGCTTTTTCAAGCATGTAACGACTGCTAAGGACACTATCTTTCGAGATAGGGGAGGGCTTATTTTATCTCCTAAAGCAGGTTTACACGAGAATGTTGCAGAGTTGGATTACGAATCAATGTACCCTCACATTATAATTAGACACAATATTAGTTACGAGACGGTTACACCGTATTTTATAAACAAAACTAGAAGAGGCTTCCTAGGAGAATTGACAGAAAAGATTCTTGATAGAAGGCTTCACTTTAAACACTTGAGGAGAAAACATCCCAAAGGAAGCCGAGAATGGTTCTGGTGTGAACAACGCCAACTAGCCCTTAAGAGAATTCTGGTATGCATTTACGGGTACAGTGGTTGCTTTGCGAATAGATTCAACAATGTTTCGGCTTATGAGAAGATAAACAAGATTGCAAGAGAGACTCTTGTCCAAACAATGAATGTGGCTATGAGAGAAGGATTCGAGGTGATCTATGCTGATAGTGACAGTATTTTCGTGAAAAAAGAAGATGCTGATCGAGAAGATTATATGAAGCTAGCAAAGAGTATAAAAGAAGAAATTGGTCTTCCAATCTCCTTGGAACATCATTATAAGTTTTTGTGTCTATTAACCCAGAAAGTTAATCCTGAACTAGAAGCCACACGGAGGTACTTTGGAAAGCTTATGAGTGGAGAGCTGTATTATCGAGGCATAGAATTGAGGAGACATGACTGTCCAAGTTTTCTCAAGAATTTCCAGAAGAGGCTCTTAGAAATCTTGTTTGATGCAGAGTGTGTTGAGAATCTTAAAAAGGACCAATTTAAGAAGGCTCAGGATTATGTTGTTGAAATTTATGAGGAGATTATGAATGGAAAGATAGATCCAGAAAAACTTGTGATATCCAAGGTTCTTAGAAAACCGGTGGATGAATACCAAAGTATGTTTCCCCACGTCGTCGCCGCTATACAAATGATGCAGAAGGGAAAGAAGCTAAAACCTGGCGAAATAATTGATTTTCTATATGTTAATGCAGCCCATAAAAACCCGTTTAGAAGAGTCGTTCCTGCGGCTATACTGAATAATAGTCACTGTTATTATGACAAAGAAAAGTACAGCGAGATGGTTCTTGATGTGGCTGAGACAGTTTTGAGTTTATTCGGCTTTAATGGAGAGCAAAATTGCTTTAGACCTAAGTCTAAAAATTACCTAGAAGAACTACATTGCGAGAGAGAAGATAGAAAATTCGATCTGAACTAAATTCTTTAACAGACGTTTAATTACGTCCAAAGAAAAAAAGATTATATGCCTTTATCTTGATTGAAGTTTGTGATTGAGATGCTTAAGAAGAACTATTTAGATGTTCCAGAAGAGGAGGTTACTATGGCTGGCTCTTCGGGGGTTAGGATACGATGGTTAATAACAGAGAAAGATGGAGCCACAAGGTATTCTATGCGGCGTTTTGAGATAAAATCTGGTGGACAAATAGGTTTGCATAATCATCCTGAAGAACATGAGATTTATGTTTTTTCAGGAAAGGCTAGAATTTTTAATGAAACGGATTTTGAAACTGTAGCTGGCCCTGGAGATGTTTTATTTGTTCCCGCCTATGAGAAACATGGATATGAAAATGTTGGGGAAGAAACTTTCACTTTCCTATGCGTGGTTCCGATAATGAAGAAGCATTAACCTGAAAAAGAAGAGGTTCGTAATGAAAACCAATAAAAAAGTTGCCTTTGAAACGTTAAGAAAGAGGGTTATATCTTGTCAAAAATGTCCAAGACTTATAGACTATATTTCAAAGATTTCCATGAATAAAGTTCGTAGGTACAAAGATTGGTGCTATTGGGGGCAGCCTCTTCCGGGCTTTGGTGATCCTGAAGCAAGATTATTTATAATCGGTCTAGCTCCAGCAGCTCATGGGGGAAACAGAACGGGTAGAATGTTTACAGGAGATAGTTCAGGAGACTGGCTTATAAAAGCCCTTTGCGAGACGGGATTCTCCAATCAACCAAAGAGTGTTAGGAGAGATGACGGATTAAAGTTGATAGATGCTTATATTACGGCAGCAGCACGTTGTGCTCCACCCAAAAACAAGCTTCTAGGGGAGGAAATAAGAAACTGTTCCGAATTTTTACTAGAAGAAGTACGCATTCTAGATAAAATCGAAATAACATTGGTTCTTGGAAGAATAGCCTTTGACGCGTTTATTAGACATGTTTTACCAAAAAATAGTAAGGTTAAACCGCGTTTTCAACATGGAGGTTTCTATAAAATAGATAATGCCTCGGCTCTTGTAACATCTTATCATCCGAGCAGACAAAATACGCAAACCGGTAGACTTACTTGGGAGATGTGGATAAACGTTTTTGAGAGTATAAAGCAAATGTTGGAATAAAAGGCTTTAAGCTTTCCTTAGGCTGGGGTAGTTATTGGTTGGAAATATAATTTTTATTGGGCACGTTTCCATGGACTGGGTTAAGAACGTGAATGGTGTCAGGATTCAGCCGGGAGGAGCAGCATTATACGCTGCTATTGCAGCTAGAACCTTGCTAAAGGATGTACGAGCAGTGTCTGTTATAGGAAGAGACTACAAATTCATGAATGTTTTAAAGCTCTTCGATTCGGAACATGTAAAAGTTTTTAATATGCCCTCCACGAGATTCCATATTCAATACAATGAACAATGGGAAGCCAGCTACCTAAAGGTAAATTATGGAGCTGGTGCAAGGATAACTGCTTCAACTATACCAGTAAAGGAGTTTGGAGCTGATGACATAGTTCATTTATCCCCCATGCGAAGCACAAAGGTAGAAAAAATTGTGAATAAAATCAGGGAGGAATCCCCTGATACAGCCATTTCAATTAACACCTGGATTAATTACATTAAGGAAGGAAGGAAAGCTAGAAATATCCTCAAAAAACTTGCCTTAAAAACTGACTTCTTCATACTGAATGACTCTGAAGCTAAAGCCTTAACTCAAACAGACTCCCTTTCATCCGCGTTAAGACTCCTAAAAGCAAAGATGTTGATAGTCACACTGGGAGAATTGGGAGCTATAATAAGCGGAGATAACAGCGGAATACAGATGGTTCCCGCGTTAAAAGTTCCAATAGGTAAGGTTGTGGACACCACAGGGGCAGGAGATACATGGTGTGGAGCATTCCTAGCGGCATACAAATTAACCAGCAACATAATGAAGTCAATTACCACGGCCTCAATAATCTCCAGCATAATGTGTTCAGACTGGAGCTTTAACAGTCTTAAAAACCTGGAGTTCAGAAAACCAGAAGACGTAATTGAATATGTTATAGCGTTAAAGGAGGGAGGCTTACAAAAAAGAATCTCTGACTACACAAAAAGTGCATCAAAGTGAAAAGAAATATCTTTTCAAGTAGTGATGAAAGAGTTAAAGCCCTTTTAGGCTTCTCTAAATCTCAGTGAATTACAAGAAAAAAATGTTTTTACTATCATAAATCGAGTTTTAGTATCTTCTTCTGGAGGATCCTCTGTCTCTTCCGTAGGATCCTTGCCCGTAGCCTCTTTGGTTCCTGGGGCGTGAAACGGGTTTCTCTG
>JAGLRI010000072.1 GCA_023136395.1 Candidatus Bathyarchaeota archaeon
GTCGCAAAGCCATCACAAAATCTTTTGGTGTGTCTATATCCCTTGTAGTCCACCTATCCGCTTTAACCGTTAGAAGCAGATCGCTATGTCTATGAATGACTTCTCTTATCATCATGTTTTTCCTCAAGCTTAATATCTCATCAAAAAGTTCTTTAGAGAAGAGCACAGGATGTCCCCTTTTTCCTTTATGAATGGGGCTTACGATGAAAGCTTTACTTATATTTCTTTCCATCTTTTCGATCATGTCATTTACCAACTTCGGATTAAGAATAAGCTGGTCTCCAAGAACTAATAATGCAGCGTCTGCATCTTCAATTTGCTTTAGTCCAATTTTGAATGAGGAGGTCATCCCTTCCTCATACTCTTCATTAACCACTATCTTTATTCGATTTAGCTTGGCTTTTAATACATCTTCGATCTCCCAAGGTTTATTTCCCAAAACAACGATAATTTCATCAACTTTAGAAGCTTCTAAAGCTTCTATTATGTGAAAAATTAATCTTTTTCCACTTAACTTCATCAGAAGCTTATTTTTTCCCATTCTCTCAGATTTACCCGCTGCAAGGACAACTGCTGCTGTCTTCATTCGCCCTCTCTTAAGAAAATATAACATTAATGTTTAAAAGCTTCCCATTTTGTTAACATTTTTAAAGTTGCTTAGATCATATTTGTTTAATCATTAATGGACTCACCAGTACAATCTAATAACCGAATGAAGGAAACAATTTTATGATTAAAAGGGGGATTAAACTGTAGAACTCTTCCAAATAAAACCTTTTGAATACTTTAAACCAACGAGTCTTCACGAAGCTCTACTTTTCCTCGAAAAGGTGGGGGAAGCGGGGAAAGTAATTGCTGGAGGTACAGAGGTAGTTATCTATCTAAAAACTAGAAGAATAAGTCCTAAATATCTCATTGATATAAGCGATCTAAAAGAATTGGAATACATTAAAGAAAATGAGGAATTCTTAAGTGTTGGGTCCTTAAGCACTCACAGCACTATAGAGAAATCTCCCCTAATCAAGAAAAGAGCACATATCTTGGGGGATTCAGCGAGTCAAATAGGCACTATTCAAATTCGGAACATGGGTACTATTGGGGGGAACCTCGCTAACGCTTCTCCAGCTGCAGACACAGCCACACCCTTACTCGCTCTTGGAGCAAGCTTAGAATTAATGGGAACTTCCGGGAAGAGAGTTGTTCCAATCGAGACTTTTTTTATACACGTTAACAAAACGATACTTCAAAGCAATGAGCTATTAACCGAAATTCAAATACCCTATCCCCCACCAAACACTGGTGCAGCTTTCATGAAAATCGGTAGAAGAGCCGCCCACGACCTCTCAATTGTCAATGTCGCTACAACCGTCACTGTAACTGAGGACGTGTGTAAAAATATTTGTATTGCGCTGGGTTCAGTAGCTCCAACTCCTATCCGAGCAAAGAAAGCGGAAGCATTCTTAAAAGAAAAAACTTTAGAAAAAGCCACCATAAAGAAAGCATCTGAAATAGCATTAGAAGAGATTCAACCTATATCGGATGTTCGAGCCTCTGCAAATTATCGGAAAGAAGTTTCTAAGGTCTTAGTTCGCATGACCATTCAGAAGGCAATAGATGAAATTGAAAGGTGATATTATGATCAAACAGAAAATTCAGTTTGTGTTAAATGGTAAGTCCGTTGAAGTCGCGGTGAAACCAAACACGACGTTGGTAGATGTCTTACGCTATCAACTAAAGTTAACTGGAACAAAGAGGGGATGTGATCGCGGAAACTGCGGGGCATGTACCGTATTGCTAGACGGAAAGTCTGTATATTCATGTCTTATTTTGGCACCGAAAGTGAACAACCGAGAGGTTTTGACAATCGAAGGCTTAGGAGAACCCGGAAATCTGCATCCCTTACAGGAGGCATTTATGGAACATAATGCTGTTCAATGCGGTTTCTGTACACCGGGAATGTTACTTTCTGCTAAAGCTTTACTCGATGATACCCCCCATCCAACAAAAAAAGAGGTGAAAACTGCAATTTCAGGAAATCTTTGTCGCTGTACTGGTTACATTCAAATCATCGAAGCAATTTTAGACGCAGCTGAAAGGAACGCAAAAAAAGGAAGATGAAGATTATGACTCACACTATAGTCGGAAAGAGCATAACTCGAATAGACGTACTTGATAAAATTCTTGGAAGATCAAAATACGCTGACGATCTTGAGTTTCCAGACGTTCTGTACGCTAAACTTCTGAGATCCAAATTTCCGCATGCACAAATCATAAATATTGACACTAGCAAGGCTGAAAAACTATCTGGTGTAAAGGCAATTATCACTGCTAAAGATGTCCCAGTAAACACCTTTGGTATTCAATTCAAAGATCAGGTTATACTAGCTTCTAATAAAGTCCGTTATCTTGGTGACCCCGTTGCTGCTGTGGCCGCGGAATCTAAGGAACTAGCTGAGGACGCAATTGAGTTAATAACTGTTAAGTATAAGGAACTTCCCGCGGTCTTTGATAGTCGAGAGGCGCTAAAGGCTAGTGCACCTAAAATCCATGATGGTGGCAACTTCGCAGCCCACCGAAAAATCCGTTTAGGAACTGTGAAGAAGGGCTTCCAAATTTCAGATGAAATAATTGAAGATAGCTTTACAACACAAAAGATGGAACACAGCCACATTGAACCACACACAGGAATAGCAACAGTTGACGCTAACGGAAAGGTAACAATAAGGTCTTCTCTTTCAGTACCCTTTGTTGCACGAGCAGAACTAGCAAGAGTGTTGAAACTCCCTATTACTAAAATTAGAATCATCCAACCTGAATGTGGGGGAAACTTTGGAGGAAGAAATGAGATTTCTTTAGAACCCTACATCGCTCTTCTGGCTATGAAGACAAAACAGCCAGTGAAGATGGTTTGGTCTAGAGAAGAGGAGTTTATCGGTTCCACCATCCGCCATAGCTACTTCATCGAATATAAAACGGGAGTGAAAAAAGACGGTCGCTTGATTGCTCGAGAGGTGAAAATGATTAGTGATGCTGGAGCCTATTCATCCTATGGCGAGTCAGCATTAACAAAATCCTGTATACTTGCGTCTGGACCTTATAAGATTCCCAATGTGAAAGTAGATGGTTATCTGGCCTTCACCAATCAACCAGTTGGCGGCGCAATGAGAGGTTTTGGAGCACCGCAAGTTTTTGCTGCCGAAGAAACTCACATGGATCACATAGCAAATAACCTTGGCATGGATACAATTGAATTACGACTGAAAAATGCGTTAAAGACAGGAGATCAAACGGTGACAGGTCAGATACTACACGGTGTAGGATTCACAAAAACTATATTAAAAGCAGCTGAGGCCGCCAGATGGGATAAACATCAGTTATTAACTGAGAAGGAAACAAATACTACAAAGAGAGGTATGGGTGTAGCATGTTTAATTTACCCAGTTGGTTTTACTGAAAAAGCAAATCCTAGCGCTGCTTTCGTAAAAGTAAACTCTGACGGAACTATGAATGTTTCAATCGGGGCCCTTGATGTTGGTCAGGGGTCAACAACCGTTTTAGCTCAAATAGCCGCTGAGGAGTTGGGAACGTCTATAAACAACATCAGCATTGTTACTGGTGATACAGACACCGACCCATACGATACTGGTCCAATAGCAAGTAGAGTCACCTACGCCACAGGCAACGCAGTCCGATTTGCAACCGCTAAAGCAAAACAAATGTTGTTGGAAGTTGCCGCTGAGTCGTTGACAGTAAACATAGATGCTCTAGAAACGAAGGATGGAGTGATATACGTAAGGGGCGCTCCCCAAAAGTGTATATCTATAGCTGAGGCTGCTTTGATTTGCCAACAAAAAGGAAAACCCGTGGCAGCAACAGCCTCGTTTAACCCACCAAATGCGTTACTAGACCCAGAAACAGGACAAGGAAAACCATATCCAACTTATGTCTTTGCCACTCAAATCGCAGAGTTAGAAGTGGACACACAAACAGGATATGTAAAAGTAATAAAAATTGTAGCTGCCCACGACGTGGGAAAAGCTATCAACCCTGCTTTGGTAAGAGGTCAAATAATTGGAGGAATAGGATTTGGATTAGGCCAAGCGATGTTGGAGAAGATGGTTCTCGCTCAAGGAAAAAATCTCAATCCCAACTTCTTGGATTATCTTCTCCCTACTTCCTTGGACATGCCGGATGTAGAGGTGTTAATAATTGAAGAGCCTGAACCAACTGGACCTTTTGGCGCTAAAGGTGTAGCAGAGCCTTCTAACGTACCTACAACCCCAGCTATCATCAACGCCATATACGATGCTGTTGGGATTAAAATAAATGATCTGCCAGCTACTCCTGAAAAAGTGCTAAAAGCCTTAAGGGAGAAAAAGGGCTAATAAGTAGATTCCGTTCTCACTCCGGTTTAACTTTATTCTTAACTAATTAACGGATTTTTACATCCTTAACGATAAATTTGAACTCTTCATCCGTTAAAAGTCTCTTTTTCTCTTCTGCTAATATCTTAACCTTTTCTAGGATTTGATCAATTTTTTCTCTAGGAGGCATCTCAAGCCCCAATTTATTCAACCAGTGAATTATTGACGCCCTACCACTCCCCTTTCCCAAGGCTATTTTAACTTCCTCGAATCCGAGAAAGTCTGGATTAAATGGAAAAACTTCTAATGGTCTTTTGTCTTTAGCTCTATCCCACCAACCAGCTATGATTCCAGATTCTGTAGTAAATACATTATCCCCAACTATTGGTTTGTGAGGAGGCATTTTCACTAAGGATAATTCTTCAACAAGTTTAGAAAGCCCCCGCAATTTTTTGAAATTCACCCCGGTTTTTAATCCATACAAAACTTCTAAGGATGCTGCCATTTCCTCTAATGCAGCGTTCCCACTCCTCTCACCTATAGCATTCACTGTAGTATGGACAATTTCAGCACCAGCTATGACTCCAGCAAGCGAATTAGCAATCGCTAAGCCAAAATCATTGTGACAATGCATCTCAACGGGTTTATTCGTTCTCTTCTTAACCTCCTTAACTAAGTAACTTATAGCCTCTGGCGAACAAACACCGAACGTGTCAACCAAGACATATGAATCCATGTGACCTTCGGATGCTACGCTTTCTATAATGTTCCAGAAAGTATCAAAATTGGCTCTTGTTGTATCTATGGTGAAAAAAGCAACGTGCAAACCATGTTCTCCCGCATATTTTGTCGCTTCTACTGAAAGATTTATGGCTTTCTCTACAGTCCAGCCATAAGCGTATTTAATGAGATGATCACTTGACGGAATTTCCATGATCACCCCGTCAGCGTCACAAGCTAATGCCAAATCAACATCCCTTTTCATACACCTTGCAAAGGTGAAGATCTTGGCCTTCAATCCTTCATTTGCAATGGCTTTCACGGCGTCTTTTTCTTCTTTAGAAACAGCTGGCATGCCTGCTTCAATCCTGGAAACCCCTGCTTCATCGAGTTTTCTTGCGATCTCGATTTTGTCCTCCTTGTTAAAAATGATACCTGCTTGTTGCTCACCGTCTCTAAGGGTTATATCATGAAAACTGACTTTTTCAGGGAGTCTAATTTTTTCTTTCACTTCATTCAAGTAATTATAGGGGCTAACAAACCAATTTTTTGTTTCCCATAAGTTCTCCTTCACATTTTATACCTCCAATATAACTGCTAACATTTTTACCAGATACGGAAATTGTAATATATATACTTAATGAGAAAATTATTTTAGAATAAATTACAAGTTAGCTAACTCATTCAATGACTCCACTACTTTATCCATCAGATTTTCTCTTGTTTCCCAGTTTATCTTCTAAAGATTGTTAAATTATCATTTTTCTTACTTCATTTTATTGACTTATTAAAAATTGTCACAATTCTCCAGAAAATGATACGAAACTTACTACCGGATTTCTAGTAGCAACAGCTTGGACACGAACTGCAGGGAGAACTTGAATCCTGGCTAGATCCAGTTGATCCAGTTGATCCAGCTACCATCCGGTTCTCTGAATATAGTTCACTCCAGCAATTTCTACAAACCTTAATCCAGCCCTTCTCCTTGTGATTAGCGGATAGAAGACTCATGTTCTCCCCACTTCTATCACAAAGGTCACACTTCCTCAAAATTTTCAGTTCTTCCATTTCCACAATTCTCCACAGTCAATATTAAAAACCAGATTAATTATTTAACTTCTCCGCTCCTTAATTACTAAACTTTTAATCATCTATGATGTGCAGAATAACTCGAATTTAAATATATTAAAAATACTTGAAGGAGTTAATTTCTGTTTCTAATATTGAATCTTTAAGTTAAGTTATTCTACATTCTTTATTAATGGAAGCATTCGAAATGCAAGAAGCCATGTTTTACGAAAAACTTGAAAAACAAAAGGTTCAATGTCATTTGTGTAACCACCATTGCACAATAAGTGAAGGCAAAAGAGGAATATGCGGAGTTCGTGAGAACAGGAATGGAATACTCTACACTTTAGTATATGGGAAAGTAATATCTCGTTCAGTTGATCCTATCGAGAAAAAACCTCTCTTCCACTT
>JAGLRI010000073.1 GCA_023136395.1 Candidatus Bathyarchaeota archaeon
CAGAGAAACCCGTTTCACGCCCCAGATACCAAAGAGGCTACGGGCAAGGATCCTACGGAAGAGACAGAGGATCCTCCAGAAGAAGATACTAAATAATGTTTGTAGATTTCTATCTAATTGTATTCACATAATCTTAGTTTCTATCTGAGTTTGCTTTATGGGTTTATGAAAAAACAGTGAAGTTTTTATCGTTTTAAATTATTTTCTGCTAAAACTCAGTAAAAGATATATCTTAGGCCATTTAATTTATTGAAACGGTGAAACTCTTGTCTAATTGGAAATGTATGAAATGTGGGCATAAATGGGTTGTGGAATCAGAAATTGATCCTAGATTTTGTTCTTTATGCGGTACGCAGATGATTATGAAGGTTTAATTTAAACTGGTCATAATTACTTTATGGTTCGAGTCGAAAAAGATAAATATTTATTTTTATATTTGAACTCTTTATCTAAGGTTGCTTGTTAGGAGGAATATATGTTGTTTGGTTATGCTGGACGAATACTGCATGTAGATTTGTCATCTGGGAGTACCAAAACAGAGCCACTAAGTGAAGAGATGGCTAAGAAGTATATTGGAGGCATCGGGCTTGGAATGCGCTTACTTTTAGATAACACGAAGCCAGGGATAGATCCTCTCAGCCCCGAAAATCCCCTTATCCTTATTGCAGGTCCATTGACTGGTACGATGGCTCCAACATCTGGAAATGGGATTGCGTTTGTGGCTAAGTCTCCGCTAACTAATGCGTTAGGTGAAGCCAAGTCCCACGGATTCTTTGGTGCTGACCTGAAAAGAGCGGGTTATGATGTGGTTTTCTTCGAGGGGAAATCGGAGAAACCAGTATATGTATGGATTGATGATGACACAGTTCAATTAATGGATGCTAAACACCTCTGGGGTAAATCACCTGCAGATACTGAAGATGCTATTCGAGATGAATTGGGAGATTATTATATTCGTGTGGCAGCGATTGGAGAAGCTGGTGAGAAACTCTCCAGAGTCGCCTGTATCTTAAACGATAAGTCAAGAGCTGCTGGAAGAACGGGTATGGGCACCGTGATGGGCTATAAAAATCTAAAGGCCATTGCAGTTCGTGGAACAAAGGATGTAAAGGTTTCGAATCCCGATGAGTTTTTAGAATTTGTAAAGATGATGCATGAACGGATGAAAGGAGCTGCTACAACAAAATATAGAACTTTGGGAACAGCTTTGAATATTCTTGTTCACAACTCTCTTGGAGCATTGCCCACAAGGAACTTTACTAATGCCACTTTCGAAGGTGCAGAGAAAGTCAGTGGGGAGTATCTGAATGAACGCTATGTTTCTAGAATTATCGGATGTTCGTCATGTGCTATGCGTTGTGAACACATAGCGGTTGTTCCAGAGGGCCCGTATAAGGGAGCGACCTCACGAGTGGAATATGAACCCCTTTGGTCGCTTGGACCACATTGTGGTGTAGATCGATTGGATGCCATTATTAAGGCAATGGAATTATGCAATTATTACGGATTGGATAACTTATCCACGGGCAATATTATCGGATTTGCCATGGATTGCTACGAACATGGAATACTTACAAAAAATGACACGGATGGCTTGGATCTCCGATTCGGTAACGGAGACGCTGTAGTAGAAATGGTGAAACAAATAGGAACTCGAGAGGGATTAGGTGACATTTTAGCTGAGGGAGTTAAGCTCGCTGCAGAGAAAATAGGTAAAGGAGCTAAAAAATATGCCAATCACATCAAGGGTCTTGAGATGACTGGCTACGACATCCGAGGATTAAAAACCGCTGCTGTAGGATACGCTGTTGCATTTCGTGGAGCAGACCACAACAGACACGGAGCCTATGGATTAGATCTGAAAGGGACTGTGGACCGTTTTAAGGCTGAAAAAGGAAGGGGAAAGATGGTAATAGAAATTGAAAATCTCTACACTATTATAGATTCTATGATTCTCTGCAAATTTGGTAGGGGTACATATTATCAAGCATTTGAAGATATAGCGCGTCTCTATAGCCTAACAACAGGAATTGAGATAACTCCAGAAGAGCTAAGAATGGCAGGTGAGAGAATAAACAATTTGGCAAGACTTTACAACATTAGGGAGGGCCTCACTAGAAAAGACGATCACCTTCCTGCCAAAGTGATGAGCACACCCATACCTGATGATACAGTATCTAAAGGAAGCTACATCACTATGGAGGAACTAAACTTAATGCTAGACGATTACTACGAGGCGCGTGGGTGGACAAAGGAAGGTTACCCAACAATAAAAAAGCTAGATGAAATAGGTCTAAGCGATCTAGTACATATAGTAAAGGAAAAGATATAGCAAAAGAGAGGTTTTGGAAATGGTTGTAGTTCCTGAGAGAGACTTTGTTTCTGCAGATCCTGATAAATGTGTTGGCTGTCAAGTTTGCGAGTACATATGCGCATTTGAAAAAGAAAAGGTGTTTAACCCAATAAAATCTCGGATCAGAACCGTGCGACTTCATCACATTATTAATATGGCGCTGACATGTAGGCTTTGTGAAGACGCCCCTTGTGTGGCTGCGTGTCCACGAGACGCTTTAGAACAATCTGAGGAAACAGGCGTTATTTTAATTGATGAAGACAAATGCAATGGTTGTGGCTGGTGTATTGAAGCGTGCGATTTCGGTGCTGTAACGTTGCACCCCGAAACGAGAGTGGTAATGATGTGTGATCTCTGCGCCCACAGATCTGACAAAAACCCGCAATGTGTGGAATGGTGTCCTGAAGAAGCGTTGTACCTAACAACAAAAGAAATTCTTGCTCAAAAAGCCCGAATAGCCTCTGTAAAGAAACTATTCGTAGAAGCCATGAAAACCGTAACGCCTTGACTTTTCATTCTCTTTTTTCCTCATTTTTGAGTTCCACAAATTTTTTTTTTCAACATTATTCTATACATCGTTTGTTTATTAGGTAGTCTATTACAGAAATTCAATTAGGATGTGGTGCATCTGAATTTAATTTATGTAATTATTGATGGTTTAGGTGACAGACCAGTTGAGGAATTAGGAAATAAGACTCCGCTTGAAGCTGCAGCAACACCTAACATGGATTCATTGGCGAAAAACGGGGAAACGGGCATGATGTATACCGTAGGGAAGGGAATAGCCCCCGAGAGCGATGTAGGGGTTATCTCAATTCTAGGATATAACCCCTTTAAGTATCATACAGGTAGGGGCCCTCTCGAAGCTTTAGGTTCGGAGGTACACATGAATGATGGTGACCTCGCTCTGAGGTGTAACTTTGCGACATTAGGTTCCGGAAATAAAATTGTTGATCGAAGGGCAGGAAGGAATTTAGCTGTCGAAGAGGCAGCGGAACTAAGTAAGGCAATAAATGAAGGGGTAAAATTTGAGTCGTATCCAGCGAATTTTGAATTTAAAAATACTATAGTGCACAGGGGAGTTTTGGTTATACGAAGCGAAAGAAAGCCTCTCTCCGGGAATATTTCAAATACTGACCCAGCGTACTCTAGAGTAGAAGGGTTTGGAGTAGCAGAAGTGGATATCGAAATGACCCTAAAAACATGCACCCCTCTAGAAGAAACTGAGAAGGCCATAATCTCAGCAAAACTTGTGAATGAGTTCACTAAAAAAAGTTATTTAGTTCTAGATAAACACGATGTTAACGAAAAAAGAGCGACTCAAGGAAAGTTAAAGGCAAACCTTATACTCACTAGGGATGCGGGGCATCTTGTACCTAAATTCTTTAACATTAACGAAAGGTATGGAGTTCGTTTCGCCTGTCTTGCAGACATGCCTGTCGAAAGAGGAATAGCGAAACTAGCTGGCATGCACATGGTTGCTCTGCCTCCCCCATCTGAGGACATCGAAAGAGATTATATACACAGGGTAGAGAAATTACGTCACCTATTGCCTCGTTATAATTGTCTTTATCTACACATCAAGGGCCCTGATGTACCCAGTCACGACGGGAACCCTCATCTCAAAAAGAGATTGATCACCGCGATCGATAAACACCTCTTTGGAAAACTCCTGCAAAAAATCAAAATGGAAGACCACATTATTTGCATCACAGCAGATCATTCAACACCCTGTGAGCTAAAAGCTCACAGCGACGACCCTGTTCCCCTACTTGTGTCAGGCAACAAAATTGAAGGTGACAACGTACATAAATTCTCAGAAAAAGAGTGCAGAAAAGGAAGTTTAGGCGTTTTAGAGCAGGGGATTGAACTCATGCCAAAGCTTATCGCTCGCCTTAAGGGATAAGCCACAAATACAGAAAAATAATGGATCTCTACAATTGTTTATAAAGCCTTCTTGTTGCCTCTTCAACGGAAACCAGTATTCTGAAAACTTTTCGAATCATAATATCTACTCCTCCAATGGTCTTAGAAGAGTGACTTCTACCTCATCGCCTTCCTCAACTCCCTCCATCTCTTCCGGAATGACCACTAAACCATTTGCCTTTACTATAGAGGAAATTATTCCAGCGCCTCTAGTTCTAATTGGATCCGCAATGTAACCCATATCTGTTTTTTTAACAACGACTCTTGCAAAATCTCTAATCCCTGGGCTTGAGGGAACTCTTCTCGTCATCCTTGCACGAATAACCTGCCCACGGATCCTCCCAAGCGAAGTACCAAGCATTCTCACCATTATAGGGTCAACAAAGGTGTTAAACGCCATCATCGCTGCTACAGGATAACCTGGCAACAGAATAATTGGTTTGCCATTAACTGCAGCAAGTGCTGTAGGTTTTCCAGGTCTCATTGAAATACCGTGAACTATTATACCTGGTTTTCCAAGCGAATTTACGACCTCTGGGACAAAATCTCTTTCACCTACGGATGTGCCTCCGCTTACTAAGACTAAGTCAGCTAAGGCTAACCCTTTAGATAACTTAGATTTGATCTTTTCCACCTCATCCTTTGCTATACCTAAATCCAGAGGATCTCCCCCAGCATTTTTCACCGCTGCAGAGAGAGCAAAACGGTTTGTATCTACAGTTCTACCTATGCTAATTTTTTTACCGGGTTCAATCAGCTCATTTCCAGTGGATAAAATGGCTACTTTTGGCTTCCGCACTACAGGGATGTAAACTATACCTATAGCTGCTAGTATGCCTATGTCCTGAGGTTGAAGAAAGGTTCCTTTCTTCAACACTTTTTCACCCTTCTTAATATCTTCTCCTCTCTTTGAAACATTGCGTCCTGGAGTTCCAGGTCGATAAAGTTCTATCTTTTCTTCGCTAATTTTCTCTGTGTATTCAAACATCACGACGGAATCTGCACCTCTAGGAAGGGGGGCTCCAGTAGCAACCCTTACAGCTTGTAGCTTTCTCACATTTATAGCTGGAACTCGTCCCATCTCTGCAACTCCTATAACATCAATAATAATTGGATTTGTTGTTGATGCTCCAAAAGTGTCACTGGATTTCACAGCATATCCATCCACTGCGGATCTGTCAAAGTGTGGAACATCTATTTCTGCTTTGACGTCTTCTGCTAGGATTCGACCTAACGCCTCGAGTATTTGAATTTTCTCTGGTTGAAGTGACTTAATATTTACTTCTTTCAAGTATTTTTTTAACGCGTCATCAACCCTTGTTTGTTCTGCAAATCCTTTCATCCTAACTTTCATGTTTTTACTCCTCTCATTCGCTTATCTTTAAGAAGTAAAGTCGATGGGTATGACCTCTAGTGTTTGAAGATTTACGATCGGGGCAATTCCCGGGTTGGGGACTAGCCTCATTCTTCTCTGGAATTCGGTTTGTTCTTGCCAAGCACCTGAGTTCAACATAAGGGTTCCTCTATAGGTGTCATACTTTAGCACATGCATATGCCCACTATGAAAAATGTCAGGCGCTCTTTCTATGACCATAAAGTCCCTTTTCTCTGGTGAAATTGGGGTTTTTCCCCCATAGATTGGCGCCAAGTGCCTGCTTTGTAGAAGAAACTTCAAGGCCTTATCTAGCGTGTAGAAGTTTAAATCAGGGATTGTTGAAATAAGTTCGTCAAAACTTTGTCCGTGGTATAAAAGCAACTCCACACCGTGAAGTTGTATGACACTTGGATTCCCTAGAGATCGCACCTCCCTCGCTTCATATATCGATTCTGCATAATCTCTTGGTAAAGCTGGCTGGGGTAAAGCTTTTCGAGAAACGTCATGGTTTCCGGGTATGAGTATCACCTCAATATATTCAGGAATCTGTTCAAGAAGCTTTGAAACAGCTCGATACTGATCGTAAATGTCGATTCTAGCCAGTGTCTCTATCTGTCCTGGATAAACACCTATTCCTTCCACAAGGTCCCCCGCTACAACTACATATTTAATTTGACTTGCTATTGCTCTTAGATTCTTGTTTCCAAATTTTCCGTTTAACCAGAGAATAAAACGATTGAAAGCCTCAAGCATAAACATCTTGCTT
>JAGLRI010000074.1 GCA_023136395.1 Candidatus Bathyarchaeota archaeon
TTGGAAACTACAGTGCCAGTTTTTTAACGGAGGCTTATAATCAATTGTCGACAGAAATAAGACCTAAACTAGACCCTGAGGATGAAGAATCTTGGGTGGTTGAGGACGCAGATACTCTGCTAATTCTTTTTCTCATCGACGACGTCCTCAGTCAACTGGTGCCAAGAATTAAAATGATCCTGCAAGACACGAGGGGAATAATTGTGGGGTCAACTGCCACACTCCTCGCTCTTGGAGACGACACAACTGGCCCCAAAACCTCTAAAGTAGTTGCTAGCCCAAACCCGACAAACGGATTAAGTTTGATAACTTTGACTGCGCAAATTGCTGATCGAACCACTGGTTGGTCAAACATCGCTTCTGCTGAATATTTTATAGAAACCCCTGGTGCTAATGGATCTGGGACACTGATGACTGCAACAGACGGATCCTTCGACTCTCCAACAGAAGAAGTGCGGGCTGAAATAAACGTAGCAACTTGGGGTCTTGGAAATTTCACATTGTATGTTCACGGCAAAGATGCCTCGGGTAACTGGGGAAACTTAAGTTCAACGGAATTGAAGATAATTGAAACACCTATGATGCATGTTGATGCTATTGACATGTCATTAGAAACTAGTGGATGGTGGAGGATAAGGACTAGAGCTGTGGCCGTAGTTACCATTGTTGATGGCGGGGCTAACCCGGTTGAAAGCGCAACTGTATATGGCCACTGGAGCGGAGCGACGAGTGGTGACGATTGGGGAGTTACAGACATCAACGGGCAATTCTCATTCAGGTCTGATTGGATGCGGGGGGGTGGAACATTCACTTTCACAGTAGACGACATCGTCCTCTCTGGGTGGGTATATGATCAGAGCTCAAATGAAGAAACAAGTGATGACATAACTGGGTAACAATCTCTATGGAGCTTGTGAATCAAGAGTATTAATCTACAATTCATAAGTCTTTAAAGATTCTTCAAGTTTACAACTCTTCAAGTGTCTATTAATGTCTGTTGTTGATGATATCTGGCAATGTCTTGATGACGGTGAGTGGCATTCGGCTGCTGATATAGGGAAAAATTTTGTTCTCTCCGTCAACACGGTCCACAGAATCTTACATTTTTTATCGAAGTATGATTTTGTTAAACTGGATGAGACGAATCTAAGAGTCAAAACTTGTAACGGTGCTTCAATAATGAGAGACTTAAATTAAGAATGGATAGGTGATGGTTGAATGAGTAGAAAAGTAAAGTGTAGATTGTGTGATTCGGAATTTGAAACCCAATACCTACAAGTTAATGGAAGAAAGCTATGCGTGTGTGCAGATTGTTTGCTTTTGATCTTTGGGGTGGTGAAAGACTCCATGCCAACAGTCCTCGAGGAAGCTTTGGGTGGAATGAATAGAACCATTCCTAAATGGCAGATGGCTGCTTAGACGAGAAATTAGCATACTTTTGTAACGGTTCTCCTATTTTATATTAGTAAATTTTATATACTAGTAATCTATACTAGAGTTAGTATCTGTTACTAAAATTTAGAGTTAATATACGCCATCATTAAATTTGGGGGAATCAAACATTTCTATGTTTAAGGGTCAAGAACGGAAGAATAGAGGTCGGATGGAAATAATTGCTGCAATATTATCAGTAGCAAAGAAGGGTGCTGGAAAAACACAGATTATGTATCGAGCTAATCTCAGTTTTAAGCAACTCCAGAAGTATATGGATTTTTTGATGAAGAAAGATCTCTTAAGCGTTTTTGAGGGTAATCGGGGGTCACTTTACGAAACTACGTCTAGGGGATATGAGTTTCTCCAGGACTACAAAAAAATTAAGAATGTTCTCTCTGAATCTATATAAGCTGCGCGCCCTCGCCTTAGGTACCTCAATCTACTAAAACTTAGGGAAAATATAAAATAGGAGTAAAAAGAATCGTGTTAACAAGAAAGACATTAGGAACGTTTGGACGCCTTGATGAACGAAAAACTAGAGCGGTTCTGGAATGTTTTACAGAAACCAAAAACCATGGACATCCTTCTTGTTATCGCTGAGGGTAACAAAAAATACACGGAGATCTACAATAACTTAATTGTGATTGGTCGTCTCATAACCATGACAACCTTGAAAAGTCGTCTAGACGAGTTGAAGGAAATCAACCTTATCGGAACACAGGTTTATGATAGAGAACGTAATTATGTAAAATATGTAGTTACTCCGCTTGGATCATTTGTAGCTGAACAAATAAGGATTATTTATAAAAAGGTTGAAGATAGACTCACTGCTGGGTGAACTTGTCTTCTTTTAGCTTATTTCAAACTTTGTGCAAGTTATTTTTGTAGTTAAAGTTCTTTTATTATTGTAAAGCTAGCTAGCTAACTACCTACAAAAAAGCATAACTGAAAAGTTACCTTACTTCCAATGTTTCCCGCAATAAGGACAAGTTATGGTGTCACGTAAACTAATTTTAAAGTTCGTGCCTTCTTTTCTTAACGAGTCAAGTAAATTACGCCATTGTTCACCAAATCGTTCTGCTCGCAGCCTTCTAAGAAATTCCTCACTCGGTAGGACGAAACGTTCATCGCATACAGAACATTTTTTAATTTCATAAGATTTTTCTTCGCTCATATTACTACCCAACATACATCTATTATAGTTTAGGGTTAAAAATATTAAGGAAAAAGTAACGTAACAATGTCTTAGTATTATCTAATTCTAAAAAATTATAGAGAAAGGTTTCTCAAACTATATATAACCAAAAAAGAGAATATTGATATTTCGTAGTGATTACAGTGATTTATTTGGTGGATAATATATTAACCTTGCTAGAGGATGGAAGATGGCACGATTTTATTGAGATTGCTGATAAATTCAAGTTGCCTGAAAGGGATATCGGTTATATTATCAGCTTTCTAACAGAGTTTGGATTTGCTGATCTGAATAAAGATCAAAATAGAGTGAAAATTAGCATGTCCTTACATAGTTTTTTTCAAATAATTAACACTTAGTTGGGACGAAACAACTGGAAAAAATGGTGACATTTTTCAGTAAATCATACGTTTTTAAATTGTTGTGTTAAACTTAGTCGCCATTTTCTATTTTCTTTTCAATCTTACAGAGTTCGTTGGGTGTTGCCAGACTTCTATTTATTGTTATTTCCGCAATCTCTTTAGAATATCTCGATATCTGCCTCAAACTCCAAATTATTGATCTTAGGGTTGTGGCGATGCTAACATCAGTTACTTTTGATACTATGTCCCCAGTTAAGGTTCTTTCTTTCTCAACAACCAACTTCGTTGTTTCGATAACATCGTTAGCTAGTTTTATGTTTCTCTTTATGAGCGCTTCTGCGGTTTTATTTGATATTACTTGAACCATTTCATTCAATTTAGATAACTCTTCCATGACTTCTGAATACGATGAGTAATTCGTGTCTTTGATCTGCATTACTTCGCGGGCAATATTCTGTGCGTAATCAGCAATCGCTTCAATATGTTTTGCGATTACCCGATTGCCAACAATATTCAGTCTCGGCTTTTCCGTGCCTCTTTGAGTTAAAATTAGTTGCCTTATGATTAACCAATAAATGCGATCTGCTTCCTCCTCCATGCGTAGAACTTCCTTTGTTAACTCTGGTTTGTTCTCAAAAAGTGAGCGGGTAGCGGTAATCTGCATCGATGAGGCAATTATGTGGAGCCTTCTAATTAAACCATCAACAGGAAATTTATTTGGGTCAACAAAGCTTTGTATTGTAACCTGATCTGGTGTTTGTTCTACTATGTTGATGCCTGTAAGACGTCGGGTTATATTATGGATCTCTTCTAAATGCGTGGGCTTCAATTCCTTTTCGGATGTTACTTGAACAGTATCACAGCCTATGACATAGCTTCCAGTAATAATCCTAGTCAGTATATCTGGTTCGTTGCACAAGTCGGCGTTTACTGTTGATTTTAAAATCTCTTTTTCTTCCTGCTCAATTCCAGGGAATATTGTCAGAGTTCGGTTTTCCTCCCTTTTAAAAGTGATTATATCTCCTCTTCTCAAGCCAACGTCATTAGCCCAGTCTTTAGGTAAAGAGACCGCTAGTGTTGAATAACCAACCCGCTGAACTTTTCGAGTTTCCAAACGATACGCCTCATTATATATTAGTATATACCACAATAGAACAAACAGCTTATAAAAGTAAGTGAAATAGAACGTCAAGAATAACTTGAGCGCGTGCGCATCCTGTCAAAACATTGTAAAAACAATTAAATTTGACTTAGGTCTCTCGCTGATGTACTTCCTTCATTTAACTCTGAAATGTAGTATTAGTTAATGCTAGATAAAAGTTACAAATTTTTTAAATAGAATATTTAGATTAAAAAAGGTTATAGATTAACGTGCTGGAACATTATGATAGTTGAGAATTTTGTTGCCTCAATCGTGTCAAATCTTTTATCGATTGCGGGTTTATCTGCCATTGCAGATGGATGTTTTATTCGCGTGCCTTTCCTCAATCATACTTTTGTTGTAACCTTATCGTGCATCGATTTGGTGGGAATATTTATCCAAACCTCCATGTATATCTTTGTGGTGTGGGTTTATGTCGCTGCGAATGGTTTTTCTATAAAACCTCGCACTTACTCAGTTCTTGGGCTTATTGGTTTTATTGCTTTTTTCTCCTCAAACATCTTACGGATGTTTACTGAAATATTCCTTTTAGGTAAAGTTTACGTATCCACACATCAATATTATCTTCTGCATTGGCAAGCTTTTGAAGAACAAATCGGATTAGGTCTCATGTTTGTCACACTTTCCATCTTATCCGTTCTCTCATACCTTTTCTTTAAGCGGAGAATGACTAAACACTTTATTTTTGAGAAACCTAAAAATGAACCACTTGGTTATATTTGAAAAGTTTTTATTATAGTAAACAATTTTCCATTAAAGCAAGAGGATACTTCTTAAATTGTTGATCGGAACCTTTGCGAAAGATAAAATGTTGATGGTTTTCACTGTTTTTGCATTTATAAAAAAAAAGTAAGTGTAGTGGTTTGGTAACCACTATGTTTTTTTAGAGTATTTTTTTTGAGATTATTACGCAAGCGGCGATTGCTGCGATGGCTGCAAAAGCTGAGAGTATTAGTTCTATTGGCATGTACAAGCTTGTTTTTTCCAGCTGTGGTATCGCTAGTTTAACTGTGCCTACATCTGTATAGATGGTGGCTACTTCGCCTTCGATGGATATTATTCTGCCTTCTAATTCGCCAAGGTTGGTGCTTATTGTTACTAAGTTTCCGTTGACTTCCATTATCTGGAAGTTGAGTTCCATTAGTGCAACTTCCATTGTGCCTAACCGGGTTTGGATGATAGCTAAGTTGCCTTCGATGCCCATTAATTGGGCTTGTACAGCGAATAGGTCTAATTGGATTTGACCTATACCTGGGATCACAACTGTCGCCATGGTTCCGTAGATTTCTGCTATTACTGCACCCATGCCCGCGAGTGTGGGGCTCATGATGAATCCGTCTATGCCAACACCGTTAATGGTTGCTTCGATGCCTCCATCCAGCCACCATTCGACGCCATATGCGTTCCATTCCGCCGTCCATTCTTCAGGTAGACCTGTATCTTCGAACCAGTCGGCCCATTCTGCCCACCAGAGCTCCCACAACTCTATGTGTGCGAAGCTCCAAGTGGTGTGAGTTGAAGCGCCTGCTTCGACTTTGAATAGGTAGTTACCTGATTCCATGTCTGGAGGAAGTGTAGTTGTTACAGAGTAAAGCCCTGGTTCTATGCGGATGATTGGTGCGTACATAGACATCGGTATAGGCTCTAGGTTTTCGTGGTATAGTAGGAATTCTAGGTTTTCAACGTCTGCTGGAACACCGTCAATGCTGACTGAAGCATATGCAGTCATGACTTCTCCTGGGAAGTAATGATCACCAACTTCTACTTCCACATCGATGGAAGCTCCCTCGCAGAGGAGGAAAGCCACGTAGAAGGCGAGATCATGATTTTCGGCTGTGTCGTATGCAACGATTCCTATCGGAGCTATCGAGACGGGAGCTCCCTTCATATACATCATTTGAAGGTTTAAGATAGGTAGCACGATGCCTTTAGCGAAGGTACCGTATGAGTCTGTGTATGCTATAGCCCACGATTCTTCCTGGAATAGACCAGCAAGCACAGCGTCAAGGACGACGGGTGTGTTCGGTGCGAATCCAGTGCCTGTGACCGTGATCCAAGCCCCTGGAGGACCTTTCGTAGAAGATAGCTCTATTTGAGGCTCTACAGTGAAGATGTCCACTGCAAAGTTGGGTATTGGAAATCCGCTATCTATACAATGCACTTCGTGCTCTCCAGCGTATGATTCGGGAACAGTGAAAGTTACGACGAAGC
>JAGLRI010000075.1 GCA_023136395.1 Candidatus Bathyarchaeota archaeon
GATCCTCTCTAAAAAACGCTCACCAATTGAAATAGGTGGCTCTAACGGATTTTGGATAGCGCAAAACGGAACCCTTGATAGAGACCCGTTAATCACAAACCTAAAGAAAAAGGGGTATTCAATTCCTAGATCAATCACAGACACTGAACTCATGGGTTTAGGGCTTTATCAAAACCTTAAACGCGGAAAAAAATGGATTAGTGCCTTCGAATCCCTGAATCCAGAACTGAACGGTTCATTCTCCCTTGTTATTTTAACTACTAGGGGAGAGTTGATCGGTGTAAGGGATGAGAGGGGATTCAGACTCCTTTGCTTAGGTTGGCATGAAGAAACAAGTTCATACATAATATCATCTGAAAGTTGCGCGCTAGATCTCTTAGGTGCAGAGCTTTTAAGGAGTATAAAACCGGGAGAAATGATAAAGATTGATAAAAACGGTTTAAAGGAACAACGGTTTTCTAGTATGAAGAGACACGCTCACTGTCCATTTGAGTACACATACTTCGCTCATCCAAGCTCTCAAATAGAGGGAGTAAATGTTTATAATGCTAGGAAAAAAATTGGAAAGTGGTTAGCAGAGAAATATCCTCTAACGGGGGATATTGTCGTTCCTGATTCTGCTAGACCTTGTGCTTTAGGATATTCTGAAAAATCAGGAATTCCGTTTGAGGAGGGCTTGATGAAGGATCGTTATCGGAGAAAAGGAAGTTGGAGGAGCTTTATAGAACCCGCAAAAAGGGAGGATGTGGTTTTAAAAATTAATCCAATAAAGCAAGTGGTGAAAGGAAAAAAGATCATCTTAGTAGACGATAGCATAGTAAGGGGTACTAGTTCCAAGATAATCGTGAGGGAAAAGCTGAATGCCGCAAAAAAGGTATCACTGCTTATAAGCTTTCCACCAATAATATACCCGTGCTATGCAGGAATAGACTTCCCCACCCAGGAGGAGCTGCTGGTTTACAGAATCTGTAAAAACATACAAAACACGGATGAGATTAATAGGAAAATAAGCAAAGAGATCGGTGTAGATTTTCTAGGTTATAACAACGTGGAAGGCTTGTGCAAAGGAATTGGTTTAACAAAGGATCAACTTTGTCTTTCTTGTACTACTGGCGATTACAGTTGCCTTAAATACCAACCCAAAATTAAAACGAGGAAAGAAACGAAAGTTTGACCCGCGATAAAGATGCTCAAGTAAAGATCCGGTTCATACAATTCAAAAAGTTAGAGGGTAATGGAGAAAAACCTTGAAATTTGACACAATTCTTGTATTTGATTTTGGTGGTCAATACAGTCACCTAATAGCCAGAAGAGTCAGAGAATACAATGTATACTCTGAAATAATTCCCTGTGACGTAACCCCCAAAGAAGTTGATGCTCTTCAAAAGAAGTATAACGTCAAAGGCATAATTTTGTCCGGTGGTCCATCGAGTGTATACTCGGAAAACGCACCAAAAATTGACCCAAGAATGCTTGTTTTAGGAATCCCTGTTTTAGGTATATGTTATGGACATCAGCTGATAGCGCACATCTCTAATGGAAAAGTAATAGTAGGAAAAAGAAGGGAGTATGGAGTTGCACGCATCACCATTGACAAAGGGATCGGCGTGTTAAAAGATTTGGGGAGTAAGGAAAAAGTTTGGATGAGTCATGGGGACACCGTTCATGAACTTCCTGAGGAATACGAAATCTTAGCGCATACAGAAAATTCGCCTATAGCCGCTTTTCGGCATAAAAAAAGGGCGATATACGGTTTGCAATGGCATCCAGAAGTGATTCACACAGAAAACGGCATGAAAATGTTGAGGAATTTTGTGTTTGGCGTATGTAATTGTAAAGCGAACTGGAAGACTGAAAAACTCATTGAAAAGGGAATACAAGAAATAAAAAACGTAGTTGGTAATAAGAAGGCGATAATGGCTTTAAGCGGCGGTATAGACTCCAGTACAGCCTCAGTTTTAGCCACAAAAACCCTTGGGAAGAATCTAACCGCTGTTTTTGTTGACCACGGTTTCATGCGCGAGGGCGAACCAGAATTCGTTAAAGCCACGTTCGAAGATCTAGGTATGAATTTAATTCTAGTTAAAGCACAAAAGAGATTTTTGGACAAATTGAAAGGCATCATAGATCCTGAAAAGAAAAGAAAAATTATCGGCGGGGAATTCATTAGGGTTTTCGAAGAGATTGCAAAGAATATTGGAGCCGAATATCTTATACAAGGCACCATCTATCCAGACAGAATAGAATCAGGTATTAGAAAACACTCAGACAAAATCAAAAGCCACCACAACGTTGCAGGTTTACCCACTAAGATCGAATTTAAGGGAATAATAGAACCATTAAGGGACATGTATAAGGACGAGGTTAGAAAACTAGCGGAAACTTTAGGTCTTCCTCAGGAGATTGTTTGGAGACAGCCCTTTCCGGGTCCAGGATTAGCGGTGAGAATTATTGGTGAGGTTACAGAAGAGAAGGCTGAACTCGTTAGAAGAGCAGATAAAATTGTGACGGAAGAGATAGAGAAAAGCGAATTAAAAGAAAGGTTGTGGCAGTACTTTGCTGTGTTAACTGACACGAAAACTACGGGAGTAAAAGGCGACTCAAGAGCTTATGGTTACACGGTTGCAATGAGAGCCGTCGAAAGTAAGGAGGCCATGACTGCTACGTTCTCGAAGATCCCTTACTCCGTTTTAGAGAGAATTTCTACTCGAATAACCAATGAATTGCCATTGATAACGAGAGTCGTTTATGATATAACCCACAAACCACCGGGAACAATAGAATGGGAATAGAGGGGGGTACAACATCATCAAAGTCACAATTATCAATTATGGAATGGGAAACGTCAAAAGCGTTTATAATGCATTGAAGTTTTTAGGAGCAACCCCCACCATTGTTGATACTCCTTCTAAAGTCGATGGAGACAAAATAATAATCCCTGGGGTTGGCGCTTTTGGAGAGGGAATGAATAAATTGAGGCGTTTCATTCCCAAATTAGAAAGGAGTTTAGATTCCGGCATTCCCCTTTTAGGCATTTGTTTGGGGTTAGAGGTGTTTTTTGAGGTGTCAGAAGAATCTCCAAATGTAGATGGTTGGAGATTGATGGGGGGGAGAGTTGAAAAAATTAGGACTGCGCTAAGACTTCCCCACATTGGATGGAATTCCATAGAGATCAAAAAAAAGACCTGTCCGCTATTTAAAGACGTGAAGGAAGGATATGTATATTTTATTCACTCATATCACGCTGTTCCAGATGAAGACGTGATAGTAGCTACAACACAGCATGGATGTGAGATAACCGCAGGTGTGTGGAAGAGCAATATTTATGGTACGCAATTTCATCCTGAAAAAAGTGGAATTTTAGGTTTAAAGATTCTAAAGAATTTTTTAGAGGTGTGAAAATGCTTTGCCGCAGAATTATACCTTGCCTCGATTGTGATCTCGCATTTCCAGATGGGCGGGTGGTGAAAGGAATAGAATTTAAACAAATTAAGTATGCTGGAATCCCTTGGCAGTTGGCAGCCAAATACTATGAAGATGGCGCTGATGAAATTGTTTTCCTTGACATCACAGCTAGCAAAGACAAAAGGGAAACAATGTTTCATGTAATTGAAAAAACCTCAGAGAATGTTTTTGTTCCGTTAACTGTGGGTGGTGGTATTCGCTCAGTCCAGGATGCAAGAAAAGTGTTCAATGCTGGAGCGGATAAGGTATCTATAAACACGGCGGCTATAAAAAATCCAATAATTGTAAATAAATTAGCAAGATATTTTGGGAGCCAAGCATGCGTTGTAGCAATCGATGCAAAAAGAAGATACGTCAAGGACGCCGAAGGTAAAACCGTTATTAAAACCATTCAAGGCACCTGCTGGTTTGAATGCTCTATTTATGGCGGTAGAACATTTACTGGGATTGATGCAATAAGGTGGGCCATAGAAGTTGAGAAGAGGGGAGCTGGAGAGATTTTACTTACAAGCATGGACAGAGACGGCGGCAAGGATGGATATGATATCCCTCTAACTGAAGCGGTAAGTGAAAGAGTGAGAATTCCGGTTATAGCCTCTGGTGGCTGTGGTGTTTTGGCCCACATACACGAGGTTTTTCAAAGGACCAAAGTTAGTGCAGCTCTAGCCGCGAGCATATTTCATTACGAAACCCACAGCATAAAAGAAGTGAAGGAGTTCCTAGCAGAGAGAAACCAGAGAATAAGGTAGAAGAAGTAAATCAATAAAAATAGAATGGTAGGCTCCCGCATTCTTGGGAAACAGTAATTCTTATTTTCCTCTCAAGATCCCAATCACAGATCAGTAGGGCCAGAATCATCATCGCCTACCAAGAAAAATAATGTTAGATCTAACATAAAAAGTTGGAGGATAAAAAATCGAAGTTATAAAGCTTTAAACGCTTCAAACCATTTAGTATACGATTCCAACATCTCTGGTGAAACACTAGGTTTTCTTTCTTTAAGCGTCTCCTTAAAATCATACATAGATATTGGTCTTGGTTGAGCTAGTTTTAGGTTTGCTTGACCCGCCTCAAACAGTTCTCCAATAACTTTGAGGCGCACCGATTGACAAAAGTCCCTTATGTCGCTACCAGACCCCCCTTCAGATAATTTAGCTAGTTCTTGAAGATTTACGTCAGGTGCAAGAGAAAAGTGCACCGTATATAGTTTGAACATCCCTAAACGTGCTTCATAGTTTGGTATTTGAACTAAAATTCGTTTCTGGAATCTTCTAATAAAAGGCCAATCTAAAGACCACGGTTTGTTTGTAGCTCCAACCACGTAAACGTGAATGTTCTTGCCTTTATCAATTATTCCATCCATTTCTTTAAGGAATTGGTTGCGCACCCGAACCTCTCCACCAACCTCGTGTGAGTGGGTTCCGACCAATGAATCTAACTCGTCCATAAAAATGATTGCTGGGCGTTCTCTTAGAGCAGTCTCTCTGGCGAAAGTAAAAAGTTGTGCCACGTTTTGTTCTGATTCCCCAAGCCACTTCGACATAATAGACGCCGCGTCTATTGGAATAAAAGCAGCATCCATTTCAGTAGCTACAGCAGCAGCCAATAACGTTTTTCCACAGCCAGGTGGTCCAAAAAGAAGAATCCCTCTGGGCCACCCCAAAGGGAATAAGTCGGGTCTTTGAATCGGATAAACAACAGCCTCCTTAATGGCTTTCTTTGCTTGTTCTAGACCAATGACATCCTCCCATCTCACGTTGGGTTTCTCTCTTAAAACAAGCGAGGCGTATCCCGTTTTTTTATTTCTCGAAGATGAGTTTGGAGATATCCTTTCTTCCTGGGGATGCGGATTAGTAAATTCATAATCGCGCAATAATTTTATTCGCTCCTGATATGTCATTACTCGTTGGACATAAATTCTGTTCAAACCATAATCAGGATATAATCTAACAAGCCGTGTAAGTATCTCAACCGCTTTCTTGTAAGAGGTAGTAGCCAGGTTCCTTTCTCCTTCTTTATCAAAATGAATGGCTTCAGCTGCATGGTCCATTGCTTTCCTTTCAAGTTCCTGGGGTGCGCTCATCATATGTCCGCTTCCATTTCTTATCGAGTAGCTCCTCCAAGAAAGAGATTCTAGTTAACCAACGGCGATGGGAACCGCTTCTCTTTCCTTTGATTCAATGGCTTCTTTACAGATAACGGCAAAAGATGGGGGTTCAGGGAGCGCCCGTTCCAATTTTTGTTCTAGGTGCAAGGAAACTTCTTTCAATATTTCCTCTCGTTCTATGCTCTTTGCATTGGGCGTTAAAGATAACTGAGAGAAATCTAGGTTTGTTTCAAGTAGAGCGGCAGTAACTATACTATTAAGTCCTTCCATTAAATCTGTTATTTCAGGCAACGCTTTAGCGACCTGGCTTGTTAAACTGCGTATGACTCGTATAGTGGGCTTAAGTTCTGTAACGAGGGTGTTTAACTCCATTAAGTTTTCAAGTCGTATAACTACAACCTCTATTGCAAGCTCACTCTGAGCCACAGCATCGAGAGTTGTTCTTACTTTAGCTAACTCGTTAGCATAAATTTTTGCACGTCCATTTTTTTCTAACTCTATTGCTCTTGTGCATTTCTCAAAGAGAGACGAGTCTCTTTTACGTAATTTAAAATGAATCTTTTTCAACTTTTCAGAGTGAGTTCTTAGTTCACGCTTTACGCGTAAAGCTGAATCTGCGAATGGAGGGGAACGATTAAAGATCTTCATGGTTATTAACTACCTTAAGGCTTCGTCATCTTCATTTTCATCCTTTGTTTATTTGTCAAAAAGGGGGGGGAGGGGGAAGAGAGGTCGCCTACGCATCAAAATTGATGGCGTAGGCGCTTTAAGAGC
>JAGLRI010000076.1 GCA_023136395.1 Candidatus Bathyarchaeota archaeon
AGTCTAGACCCCGCGTCTGAGGTCAATCAAACTTTTCTATAGGCGTATTTTCTTTTAGAGCTGAATCTGAAACGAATATGCAAGCAGATACGTGTGTTTATGACGTGGAATTGAAAAATGCAGGCGCTTCATATGGAAAAATGAGGAAACGGCTGCTTGAAATGTCTGCTTAGGATGGCAGGATCTAGCGAAACAGACGAAAAAACGTCCATGTTTTAAGGAATGTTCTTAGTTTGTCTGCTATAAATTTCGAAATAGTCCATGGCAAAGGTCCAGGTAAGATCAGTACACATCTTATGTGATCAACGGATAACACACACCTGTCTACAAATGGACGGATTTTGGACATTTTTATGGAAAAAAACGGGATAATGGAGTTTTTATGGACAATTTTAAGGAGGGTCGTAAGACGTAATAAAAGTAGACGCTGTATGTGCGCATCCTATTTAATGGATTCTTGTTTTTCAGACGGATAGTAGAGCTATTGAGTAGTATAGTCTTGATAGGTTTTTAGCGAGGTCTGGGAGGGTGTTTACGTAGCACCAGTTTCTGAAGTATTTTTCTACTTTTTTGTTTCCGAGGCCGACAGCGATTAAACTGATTCCGCTCTTCTCAACTGTTTTAATTGCGGTTTTAGTTTCTTCAGCGATTCCTTCATAGCCGTGGGGTTCTCCATCGGTGACCACGATTATGGCTTTGTAGTTGTGGGGGCGAGTGAGCAGTCGGGGAACGGCAACCTTTAAAGCGTCGGGTAGGTACGTGGATCCTCTGGGCTCTAACCCTCCCAAGCGGTATTTGACTTTCTTGTCATATTTTTCGTCAAAATCTTTAACTATCCAAAAGGCGTCGCTGAAGGCGTATAAAGCCCAAGCCATGGATTCCATTAAGCCGTTGGCTACCTCTGCTAAACAGACGGCGGTTTGGGTTAATTCCCACTTAACTCCCGTTAAGCTTTGGCTGTTGTCAACTAAGATCGCCCAGGCGGTACTCGATCCGCTTCTTGTCCATTTGCGAAAGATGTCGGTTCTATTACTTTGGGATGCAACCGTCTGTATTGCCTCGTTTAAATCGAGTAAACCGCCACGTTGAAGAGACTCCTCATCGTAATCCGATTTCAATTGGGCAAGAACGGCGATAATTCTTTTCATCGACCCCGCAATCTTTCTTCTAGCTCGAAGATACTTTGCGTAATCGTTTTTTGGATAACCTATCCCTAAAAAATGAAACGGGTTTTTTTGGTATACATCCAGTATCTTTCTTTGTTTTTGTGTAGACAGCTCTTCACGGTAAAAAACATATTCTGCTTCGGAATAATTTTCCTTACTAAAGATATCCTTTAAACCCTTCTTCTTAAGCACTTTCGATATTGCTTCGTCAATCATTTCTTCAGCGTTCTCTTCAAAATTTACGTGACCCTTAAAAAATTCACTTGACGATTTTCCATCGTGGTGAGGAGCTGTGGGATAATTCAAGATTCTATCGGAAGATCCGCATTTAACCAGTTTATTGTAAATTTTTTCTGCGGCTGAAACCAAAATATTAGGTTGGCTAGACCATTTCACCTTACAGAGAACCTCAAAAACAGCATCAACCACCTTCTCTTCCGTTTTAGAGATGTTTCCTTTAATACAGCCAATAAACGCTTTTGAAGCAGTAGCCGCAATAATCCGCTTTAACTTGTTATCAAATTTATCAACAGGATAAGCGCGCAAGTACGCCACGGCGTTCGCTACAGCTAGGTCTCCGCCTAAACCTGCCCATTTTGAGGAAAGAAAAGTCTCAACTATGTAGTCCTCAATCAGGTTTGTCACGAATCCAGCTGTTCTTGTGTCTTTCCCACTTTTCCAATTCTCGTAAATGAGGGGGTTTGTTAAATATGCGTGGCCAGCCTCGTGGGCAACGCACGCCTTGAAAACACGCAGCATGACTGGTTTGTTGTCCCTCAAATCGTAAGGAACCAACTTTTGAGGTAGGGGAACATGTATGACATATTCTTTAACCGGGCGACCCATGTAATCTATGACAGGATATGGAACCCGCTCATTCACTAGCAGCTTTATCTCGTCGGGCTCTTTTCTACTCACCATGACAGTTATGGTCCACGCCATCTCATAGAAACTCAAAGGTTGTTAGTCTCCTCAGACAACCCTAACGCCGATTCGATAACTCTCCTAACGGAAGCCATGATGGAAGGATCATCCGAGATCGAATTCACTATGGTGTCTCCTGCCGCTTCTTCCACGGGCACACCATCCAGGGCTACCAACTTTGCCCAACTAATCAAGTTGCCGAGAGAAGGAGCCATGGGCAATTCTCCCAATTCATAGAGTCTTCTCAGTTCAGCCGCAGACTTCACCATTCCATATGCAACCTTTTTATCGGTTAAAGCACTTCGCTTCATTAGTGTGTCAACCTCCATATCACCGATTTTAGACCCTACGCTTAAGTAATCAAATTGAACCCAAACATTGACCCTTCTTCTAAATGCAACGTTAAGAGGTTTTGTTCCCGCGTACTCAATGCTGTAAGGGTTGAATGAGAGGACAATGCTCCCGTATGGATGTCTGTTAACAATTTCGTTCTCCCTCTCCGTTAACACAAGGTGCCCTCTTTGATCCATGATTGGATGAAACTTTGCAAGTATGTCCGGTTTCATCATGTTCGCCTCATCAACGTATAAAATACCTCCATACCTGCACCACATGACTATGGTGCCATCCACCCAATTGTCCCGGCCTAACCCAACGTATTTTCCGATGAGTTCATAAACGGAGGTTTGGAGAGCGCAATTAATTTCGAATATCGGTAACCTTTCTTCAGCAGCGATAGTATACACGACGTGGGTTTTGCCCGTTCCAGTGGGACCAACGAGGCCAACTTGCTTAAAATGAAAAAGACCCCGTTTAATTCTCTTTTCTACGTTAGAACCATCATCAATAAATTCTGGTTGGGGAGGCGGAATGTTTGATTTTAAAAATTCTGGACACACAAATCCTTTACCCAACGCGTATTCTTTACCTGCATCGAACTCAACGTCATCACCAACTTTTCCCGCTTCCTGAAAGGTTATTTTTATCCGGTTATCCCCGATGGAAGCCAAATAAGTGGTGCCGGGGGTTACAATTTTTCCATTTAAAGCCTTTGCAACAGCTTTAGCTTCCTCAGGCTTCAAAGGTTTATCTGTTTTTGCCTTCAAATCTCAGTCACCACCACGGGCCCCAAAGTAAGAGCTTCACACCCAGCAATTTTTTCTTTAATAATGTTAATCAAATCATAGAGTCGGTTCATCCTTCCAGGAAAATATTTGTCTAATTGGAAAAGAAGCACCAACTCGTTAACTTTAGCCAAATCCCCAGATACCCCTTGAATAAGATTCAGCGAAACACTGTTTTTTATCCGAATTTCCCCATCTAAACTGTTTAAACATTTTTCAAGTTTCATAAAAACGCGATTGAGGATCAATCCCCTAAGAATTGTGTACTCTATCTCGGGAAAATTAGCTTTCAAAACTTTGAAGGTGGGACGGTAACCTTTCTCACGATAATCTTTATTCGCCTCCCTTAAAAAACGATCTATGACTGGAAAGTATGGTTCAGGTAAAATGTAGAATGTTCCAATTTTAAAACAGTTTCTATCACAGAAATATTCTACTTCCTGCCGGTAATTCTGCACCCAATCAAGATTAGGGTCGCCTTCTTTTTCTTCAGGAAACTCAAGTATCACAAGATATGCACCATTATTTTTGTTCATAACCTTCCCTCTTACAAAAGACGTGGGTCAGTATGACCCTTCTCTTTTGGGCGCGTTTGAGCTATTTTTCACCGGGTCGTTTCTCTTCATTTGAAGCCGGAGCTGGTGGAGAAGGTATGTTGATGAATCGAGCCATAATAGTAAGCATTGCCACAGATTCCTGGTATATTCTAGTCCAGATTTTTGGTGCTTTTTCTTTGTTAGGTACTACCCAGGCCTCGATGTCTTCCGGAGCTCCCTTTATGTATGCCTCACCTTTAATGTTGAAGGTGGCAACTTTAGGATTAGTCGTCACTTCTACAGTGAAGGGTACTACAGCGTTTCCCTTGTAGCTTCCAACAGCTTCTCCGAGAAAGATGCTCATGGGATAATGTACTGTTGTGAATCTAGTGTCCTGCGTGTTTTTCACTGCTTCCAGATGTTTGAATTGTACTGAGATCTCGACGCCTTTTGCTATGTTTGGAATATTTAAGGTTTGAATATCGACGGTTCTTACTTCTTTCATTTTTTCCTTTTCAATTTGTGCCATTCATTTTTCACCTCTTCTTTAAAGTGTTACTCTTATCTCGTATTTTCTATCCTTAATTCTCTCAATTTCCTCTTGAGGAACCTCCTCCATCTCTTTAATGCGGTTCAGTGTCTCCACGAGGTTTCCTCTCAAATCTTTGACCACTTCTACATGTGACAGAACTCTCTTGTACGCATCCATTAATTCTAGGGAGGCCTTTCCGTAGTCAACTCTACTAATTACTCCCACCTTTCTTTTTATGTCAAGGGAGTAAATTTCCTGTTCTAGACTCCTTTTCTCTGTTTCTAATCCTGTCAGATGTGTATCAACCTCAACAATGGAACTTTCAGATTGGTTAACCAACTCCATGTTGAATGTTACTTTTGCCATTTCTGTAAATGTCTCTAAGGATATGGCGTTCTTTCCCAACATTTGCTTCAATTCACCGAGTCTTTTCTGCGCGTCAATAAGTCTACCGCAAGATCCTTTCGCAGTTTTTAACCATATAGGTAGAAGAATGTATCCGAGCTTTGTTGCTTCTACTTGATCGGCAGGATGCTGAATAATGTTACCAGCTAGATACTTTATCTCATAGGCTATGATTCTGTCTTCCTTATCTGTCACTACTTTTCTTATTTCGCCAATCTCTTCTCCCGTTATCCAATCAAACACAGAAGTTTCATCGGTTTCTGGGCTTCTCTTAACTATGGGAGTTGGGATGTCTTTCCTCCTACGTAATTTGTTGAGTATTCCCAACTACCAACTCCCCTCCCTTTTTATTACACTTATAACTCTGTAACTCAGCAACCGAAGCATCCACCAAGCGTTTTCGATCATATGATTAACTCTACTCTTCACAGAATTTGCCTTTGACTTGATTTCATTAAAATATGTTATGAACGACCTGTGCATTCCAAAAAATTTTATCTCTTTCCCTCTGAGATACTGAATTGTAAGACGGATTTCAATCCAAATTGTTGTGAAAAAGGCCCCCGTTTTTCCGAGGAGTTTGGCTGAAAGATTCTTGGATTTCACTTTCAGAGGGAAAAAAGTTCCAACTGAAACGTCAACTGCTAATCGTCTTCTTTGTAGCTCTTCAAATTCTTTCAAGGAAGGAATTTTAATAGGTTGTTCGATAGTAATTTTTCCAGGTTTTATGACCTGCCAATTGCTTATCTGCTGTTCTAAATACCAACTCCTTGCCGTTTTAAGACCAATGGCTGAGAGAAGTGTTACACCTATAACGATGGGTAGGGTAGTAAAAAATGAAATACCACCCACTAAACCTGCAGAAACTACACTCCAATACGGATTAACTGCGGAGTAGAGGAAAACTACTCCTCGTCTCACGATGAAAATAATCGAGAAAAATAAATTTGCTAAAGCACCGCCGAAGATAATTTCACTCCTTTCTTTCTTAGCAGTCTTTGCAAGAATCCCCAAAGCTAATCCAAGGGTAATAATGGGAAGCAGAACATTGTCTCTAAGAAGGAAGAGGGCTGTCGCTGGAACGATTGCAATACCTGTAAGCTTCAACATTCCCTTTAATTTTACTTCTTTTTTCATCACCGAATAAAGGGCTGCAGCTTTATCAGAAATTCTTTGAAATTGATAACCTACCTTTTTCATGAAGTGATGCAGTTTTATCCTAAAAGCGGCTAAGCCTGTTTTAAGCCGCTCTCTCCACAATATAGTATAAAGAATCTGGCTTGAGGCCCAATTGATTCCCCAAGCTCCTGAAGCTAGTAGAACTGCTAAGGTTAAGGCCATAAGGACGTCCAAAAAAGCCACAGCGATCCAAGGATTTGGGATTAAATTTAAAGCAAAAAATATTATTTCATCTGGTAGAATGAGAAGAAGGGTGTCAGAGAAGATGTAAACCCTTCCATCATATGGGCCTGGTTCTACCTCTCCTCTCACTGGAATTTCCGCTTGCAGGATCAAATCGTTCAGAGTGTTAGGTTCGATTTTTGTTGCTCTTGGAAGTGGCGTAATCAACGCTGAAGCGTTTCCTCTGACCCAAACAAAGGTTTTAACCGGAAAAAGTGGCGGTCCACTTACGGA
>JAGLRI010000077.1 GCA_023136395.1 Candidatus Bathyarchaeota archaeon
GTAAGCCCGGGGGTAACGACGCCTTTCGTCGATGTTTTAACCGAAGGGAATCGGTTGAGGATTGTTGCTGAGCTTTCTGGAGTGGAGGAGAGGGACATAGAGGTTGAAGTCTCTGACAGGGAGGTGGTGATTTCAGTTAAACATGGAGAGAGAAGGTACTTTAGACGTATTATGTTGCCCACACTGGTGGTTCCACACGTTGAGAATTTTAATTATAGAAATGGAGTCTTGAGTTTCACTCTACAAAGAAATTCACACTAAATCACGAAGATAGATACAATACTTTCCGAGTTTTCCACCGTAATTCCCCGTAGAGATTTTAATTACACCTTCCACGCCTCCCACACTGGAGATAGCAGTTCTCATTGCTTCCTTTACTGCATCAAGGGAGGTGCCATTGATTACAATTTCAGGAATGTAATTTACTCCTTCTGGAACACTGGAATTCCCAATTTTATCCCTTAGAGTTGGACAATATGGGTGGTTGGTGGTTGGGCCTATCTCTGGAAAGTTGGTTTCAAGTTTTGAACCAGCTGAACAGACATCAAAGGGAGTGATGACACCATCAATCTTACTAATGGCTTCTACTGCTCTATCGCCAGCTTCTATCGCTGCATCTTCTGTTTCGCACATCAACCAAATATTACCGCCAGCTACACCACGTTTATAACCTAAATACCGTTCTATTCTAAACTCAGGCATCATAATGGGAATGTTAATTACTTCCCGCCCAAAGTGTTTCTCAACATATTCATATCCATCACCGCAGTGACCTACTTTCTCCATGACATCAATCTTCTCGTTTGAAAATAAGGCATTAAAAACTGAGGTTGAAGGCACAACTAGAATACCTTGACGAATACGCCACCCTAATTCATACTCTAACTTGTCCTTAGCTTTTTTTCCATAGTTTACCCATATCTGTATAATTACGCCTTTACGGCCATCCAACGTTTCTTCTATACTTAACCACTTCTCAATTCCGCCCTCTGACTTACCAAAAACTGTTGAAGGTAATGCTGTAGTGCCATAAGCCGCTCTTTTTAACCTTTTTTCATCTTTAGCGGTAATCAAGATTCGTGAGAACAGACCATCAAATGCTTCGCAAAAAGTATCCTCGATTTCTACCATCTCATTTCCTCAAAAATTTATCCTCAAACTTTAACCCAAAAAATTATCCAAGCATTCCTACAGCCTCTCCCCTAATGGTCTTCCTGAAAGCACTGCTCTCTCTCGATAATCTTTCTTTATTTTCATCAGTTATTACTTCAATTTGAGGAAGCTTAGTCGGATATAATTTACTTAGATGTTTTCGAAATACGGGCTTAACATATTTTTCTAACACAGGATAATTCCATTCTTTAGCCAATTCGATAATTACATCTTTTCCATATCGGTTGAAAATATCAGCGAGAATCGAGGTTACAATTGTGTTGCCAGAAAGGACAGCTATTTCCGCTTCTCTAATAGCATATTTATTACCATTAAACGAAACTGTTAATCCTCCATTCCTTCTTACCAACTTAAACGGAGAAACGTCTGTTATGCTATCACCAACATACATTACATTATTAAGATTGTTATTCAACCTTTCAACAACATTTTGTACAGCTTTCGCTTTTTCATGACCACCCATTGGATTTACGTCTTCTAACATTCTCCCAGATTTCATCCTGGAAAGTTCTCTCCAAAAAATTTCATCCAGTCTCCATATCGTTTTTTGATCTCTCATGGAGAAATCATGCACTGATTTAGCGTGTTCTGGAATTTCTAACATTTGCATGGCTGCTATCTCTCCGCCAAGTTCCTTCAGTCTTTTATTTTCTTTTTCGCTTACTTTGTATTTGTCAATATTTACTCTAGTACAATAGACATTCTCTTTTGGAAAGCCGATGAGATCACATAACGAAGAAATGTATTGCTCATAGCTTGTACTAACAATAAAAGAAGGCATAACGTCTTTAACGAACAGAAGTGTTTTTCTGGCTCCAGGCACTAAAAAAACGTTTTTTGAAGAGTATTCTTTTATCTTTTCATTGGTTCCTCCATACGCCTTAAGAAAAGGTAATATTAACCTTAGGGTGTCTCCTGCTTTGTATCTAGGTTTTTTAAACACATCTGCAAGAACGTCGTCATATTTGCTTATTAACGCAAAGAACTTGTTCCCATTTGGTATAAAAAACGTTGCCAACTCAAAGGCATTATCATTCTTTGAAATAGGGCCCTCACAATCAGATACAAATATTCTTTGACATTTTTGAGGATGTTGCAGTGTATCCCTTTTCATTGTTTAGTGGGCCTCAATTTTTTTATGTGCTCAATACTTTTCTTTATATGTTCTTTTGACCCAATATCACTTCGGTGCCAGAGTGATCCACCCTTAATGGTTTTTAAACCTTCTAAGGAAATTTCCCTTGAAGCTTGAATATTATCTCCTATCCCCACAACACATACCGTTCTCGACCCTAGTGCATAAGTTTCACCATTTCTCAGCTCCATTGAACCTGGATAAATTCTGATCGCGTCTCCGTATTTTTCACTCAGTTTATATGCACCTCCCAAATCCACTGGTTTGCCGATTTCATTGAAGTCTACACGTTTAGGGAAAACTTTCATATATCCACCGTAGTTGGGTGGTACTTTATAAGTTACAACAGTTGCCTTCTCCTCAAACTCAACCCGCCTTAAATTTCCGTCAATCATTTTGAAACACACTTCAACAAAATCGTCTTTCATTATCGGTAAAAGATTTAGTATTTCAGGATCACCAGGCCTACTGTTATTCTCAAAAATTTTAGGTCCTTTCTTTGAAAGTACAAATGCATTATATAATGGTATACCGCGCAGCTCTGGGTTGCTACCTCTTCCCTTCAGCTTCCTAAAAACTTTATTCATGAGCTCAATTTCTCTTTCCTTATCCGCTTGGGTCATAAATGGTAAGCAATCGTCCACATTTTTATAGGAACCCATCCCACCTGTGTTAGGACCTTTGTCACCGTCAAAGGCTCTCTTATAGTCCCGGGTATCCGGTAGTGACACTAAATGTTTGCCATCGCAGAAAGCTTGGAAGCTAGACTCTTCCCCCTCAATTTTTTCCTCTATAATTACAGGACCACGTTCATAATTTGCCCAAAAATGCTTAAAGAGTTGCTCGCGGGTGTTAAAATGGTCTCCCCAAACACCAACACCTTTCCCAAACACAGAGCTATCTGGCTTTACGGCAACTTGATTGTTTAACTCATCCAACCAGTCCCAAACGTTTTTTTTAACTTCAGCCAGGTTTTTATATTTCTTCTGGTCAAAAACCTTAAACCTAGGGTTTACTTCTGGTACAACTTCTTGAAACAAGTATCGTTGAGCAACCTTACTTCCTTCAATAGCATATTTCTTTGTTGGACATATCATGGGTATGGATGTTTCCTTTTCAATAACGTCTCTGACACCATTAATTATGGGTTTCTCAGGACCAACTATTCCAAAATCAATCCTATCCTTATGCTTTTTAGCAAACTTGCAGATTTCTTCCACATCAAGATCAGGAATAACCTTGTGCGCTATTGCTCTTTTCGCATTAAATGGATTTCTCTGTCTGTCTGCAACATAAACTTCGACATCATAAATTTCGCTTCGACAGAAAGCATCCACTATGGCTGCTCCTCTCGAACCATAAGAAACAATCAAAATACCAATTCTTTCCATCTAACTCCCCAAAATAAGTAAACCATTTTATTATTTATACGTGCATACATGCGCGCGCAATATGGGGGAGGAATATACCATAAATAGAGAATAAACATGCTTTCAAATAGTAGATGATGAATGTTCGGGGTGCGAAAATACAAATCTAATTAGTGAAGAAAAAAAACGCATTTTGTAAGACGATTAATTTATATACTTAATGTTCAATATTCAACACTTTCATATAGAAATCAACTACAGAATTGAACTTACAAAAGAGTGGGAGAATTGAAATGAGTTTTGAAAGGAACGAAATGATTTCTTTCATCGAAAACGTGAACCCTTCAGCTGCATCAAGGTTAAATAATTTGATTGAAAAAAAACAAGAGTTAATAGAAAAAGGAAATGTGTATGGGGAAAGCTATACTGAACGAAGATTCTGGCTAGTTGTCGACCCCATTATAAAGACTGAGTATAAGCGAAGCCAAATTCTTCAAAAAACCAAGAATAAAGCCCTTTCTGTTCGAGAGATCGCCAAGGAGTTGAGTTTATCAAGTAAAGAGGTTCTTCTGCACATTACAGCACTACGCCAAAGGAATTTGATTCTATTGGATAGAATCGAAGGAACAAGTCCTAAATATCTAGCGGCACTACAGGAGGGAACTGAAGCATGACAGAAAACAAGGTTGGGGCAGTTCTTGTCGTCGGGGGCGGTATCGGCGGAATGCAGACCTCCTTGGATCTAGCAGAGTCTGGTTTCAAAGTCTATCTTCTAGATCGCAAGCCAAACATAGGTGGTATGATGTCTATGCTCGATAAGACCTTTCCCACAAACGACTGCTCCATGTGCATAATAGCTCCAAAACTGGTTGATGTTGGAAGAAACCCAAACATTGAAATAATAAGCTATGCGGACATAGAACGCGTCAATGGGAAAGCTGGTAACTTCACAGTAACAATTCAGAAAAAAGCTAGGAGAGTTGACCCAGAAAAATGCACTCTTTGTGGTGATTGCGCCCAGCATTGCCCGAAGGAACTTTTTAATGAGTATAATCGCGGTATGGGTCTTCGTAGCGCCGTTTACATCATGTATCCGCAAGGAATCCCCCCTGTATATTGTATTGATACAGAAACCCCTCGTTGCACTGCTGTTTGTCCAGCAGGTATTGATGTTCGTGGTTATATCAGTCTCATAGCTGAAGGAAATTATATTGAAGCATTAGATTTAGTCAGAGATTCGAACCCTTTCGCGTCAATTTGTGGTAGAGTATGCCATCACCCCTGCGAAGAAAACTGTAAAAGGAACTGGATTGACGAACCGATAGCCATCATGAGTCTCAAAAGATTCGTCGCCGACTACGAAAAAAAATTCGGTAGAAAAACTCCAACAAAAGTGCAGAGAACTAGAGAAGAAAACGTTGCTATAATAGGTGCTGGTCCAGCTGGTCTTACAGCTGCATACGACTTGGTTAAGTTGGGGTACGGTGTAACCGTCTTTGAGAAAGAGGACGTCCCAGGTGGCATGATTATTAACTGTATACCTGACTATCGATCACCTAAGGAGGAGCTCCAAAGAGATATTGACTATATTTTAGGTCATGGGGTGGAGTTGAAAACTAACATAGAGATTGGTAAAGATTTAAACCTTGAAGATTTAAAGAAGCAAGGATTTGACGCAATACTGGTTGCAGTTGGCTCTCAGCTTGGGCGGAGCTTACGCATCGAAGGTGTGAACTTGGATGGTGTTCACATAGGCTTGGATTTCTTGCGACAAATAAAATCAGAGATGTCACCCAAGATTGGGAAAAAAGTCTTGATCATTGGTGGAGGTAACGTCGCAATAGATTGTGCTAAAAGCGCGATGCGCATAGGGGCGGATGAGGTGCATCTTACCTGTCTAGAATCTAGGAAGGAGATCCCAGCACACGAATGGGAAGTTATGGAAGCTGTAGAAGAAGGTGTAAAACTGCACCCTTCTTTTGGTCCCAAGAGGATCTTGGGGAAAAATGGAAAAGTCACTGGGATGGAGTGCATCAGAGTCCAGTCAGTGTTTGACGAGCAAGGTAGATTCAGTCCAACGTATTACGATGGTACAGAATTTATTTTTGAGGGAGACACTGTCATCATTGCAATAGGCCAAGCTACAGATGTCTCGTTTGCTCAAGGTTACGGAGACATTTCTGTTACCCCGATGGGAACAATATCTGTGGACCCAGTAACCTTCGCCACGAAAGAGTCGGGTATCTTTGCTGCCGGAGATGTTGTGAGGGGAGCTGCCTCGGTCGTGGAGGCTATAGCCGATGGTCACGAAACTGCAATTTCTATTGATAGATATCTATCTGATAAGAATCTCCAAGCAGAACGATTAGTAAAAACCTTCACACCCGAACCTGAAAGGTATATATCTGAGGATATCAAAATAAGGGGATTTGAGTCTGAACCACGTCAGAAAATGTCTAAACGCTCTCCTGAAAAACGAGTGACGGCTTTTAAAGAGATCGAACTGGGTTTCACTGAAGAGCAAGCTCTTTCTGAGGCAGAGAGATGTTTGAGTTGCAGGAAGTGCTTAGGATGTGGAATATGTGAAGAGGTGT